>CAYSMV010000229.1:0-1644 GCA_964432245.1 uncultured Desulfobacterales bacterium | reverse complement strand
ATTGCGGTTAAAGCGGCAATACCTCAGATATCCGGGCTGACGGGTGCCCGGGAATAGACATCGCTTTCCGGTGGAACAAAATCGCCGCTTTGGATTTTTTTTGAGAATATTCGGCAGAAGGTTGCTGGTTGGGAAGAATGTAACCCACCAGGTGTTGTACGACGATGAACTTCATGAACAGTTCCGATTGTCGGGCATGAACAACCGCCCGTTGGCGCTGGCGCATGAGCTTATGAACCTGCGCCCGGAGCGGGCCAAGAAGCTCCACGATCCCCTGGCTGCATCCGCTGTTTTGGACGAGAGCATCTTCGACTGGCAGGAAGTCATGCCGATAAAACAAAAAGGCAAGTGGTCCAGCCTTCCCGCACCCGGAAGTGGAATCTGGGCGGCGACCAAAGCGGACCAGGCGGCATTTCGGAAGCTGATCGTCGGCGGCTAACAGAAAGGAAGGGCAAACCATGAATGATGTACCGCAATCAGGTCGTGATGTATCCGGAGGCAGTTCCGTTAAACAGGCTCCAGGCAAGAGACGGGGAAGGAGAATCGCAATCGGTCTGGCGATCATCATGGCACTATTGTCCGTTGCTGCGGTGATGCCGACCAGTCCCCGGCCCGGGATCCTGCGGGAGATGCAGGAGTCCATGGCAAAGCATAAAAGATCCATCCGAAAAGATTCCCATGTCATCCTGGTTGATTATGACCTGCTTTTCCCGGCAGAGAATAGTACCGTTTAAACGGTGACGAATCGCCGGAATAAACCGTCCCCTGGCATCCCCTTGCACGACCGCATCAGTCGCGTGACAATGTTCCGTCTCTTTCTTGGCGGTGCAGCTCCGCATCGCTTTTTTCAAATTTCGCCGCTTCCCGCGCAAAGGGCGTTCCGGGAAAGTGGACCCGCGTTTCCTGAAAAAACTGCCTGGCGCGGTCTTCGTTGCCCATATCCGCAAAGACTTTTCCCAGAAACAGGGTGGCCTTGGCCTGCCAGGGGCCGGGTTCGTTCTTGGCCACCTCCAGGCAGTTCCGCGCTTTTTCCAGTTCCAGCGTTTTATAATAGTGCAGGCCCAGCTTCATGGCCGCGGCGCCGGGAATGAGGTTGACATACCTGGGATAGAAATCATCAAAGAGTTCCACGGCCCGGGGCATCTCTTTTGCCGCCAGCGCACGGATCAGCATGCTGAAAATATAAGGGTGCTTCTGTGAATTGTGCTTGTAAAAATCCAGTAAAAAAGTCAGGGCCTCGATGTCATCCGGATTTTTCTCCAGAATATTAATGTAAATTTCGGATGCTTCCTTTTTTTTAAAGTCGGCTTTGCCCAGGCGGCCGGCCTTGACGCCGACCGACTCCTCGGCGGCCTGGCGGTGAAATTTCAGAAAAAAGGCCAGGGCAAACCCGAACAGATAACCGCCGACATGCGCCCAGTATCCGATACTCGATGCGGACCCGCTTAGCATGGCGCGGCTGCCGGCCATATCCATGGCAAAAAAAAGGCTGATCAGGATCAGGGCCTGGACCCGTAGCGGCACCGCTAACAGGGGCAGAAAAACAAACGGCAGCCCGACCGTGACGCGCGCAAAATAACAGCGCACGGCAAACACGCCCATGATGCCGGAGATGGCTCCGGAAGCGCCGATGCCGCGATGGCA
>CAYSMV010000228.1:0-8381 GCA_964432245.1 uncultured Desulfobacterales bacterium | reverse complement strand
GTATGATGTGGCGCATAATATCGCGAAATTTGAAAAGCATAGTGTTGACGGAAAGCAGCGAAACGTAGTTGTTCACAGAAAAGGCGCCACCCGGGCCCTGCCCGCCGGCCATGCTTTGGTGTGCGAAGAGTACCGTGACGTCGGACAGCCGGTGCTGATTCCCGGAGACATGGGCACGGCTTCGTATGTGCTGGTGGGCGGAAAGAACGCGCTGGCCGAAACGTTCGGTTCCACCTGCCACGGCGCCGGCCGGGTGTTGAGCCGGAACGCCGCCAGAAAATCCGCGCGGGGACGCAACCTTTTTTCTGAAATGGCGGAGCGGGGAGTGACGCTGCGCTGCGCCGGAAAAGCCACGGTCGCCGAGGAGATGCCCGAGGCTTACAAGGATGTTGATGCCGTGGTGGAAGTGGTGCACCGGGCCGGTATCTCCACCAGGGTGGTCCGGATACGCCCGCTGATTGTCGTTAAGGGGTAGACTTGACAAATAATATCAATTTCAATATGTTAGATTAATATTGACGCCGGCCGGGACCGGTTTTTCACCCTGATTCAGGTTTATGAGACGCCTTGAAGCTTTTTCATTATATTTTCCGGGGTAACATTTCGCTTTTGCTTTGTTTTTCTTTTTATCAAAAAAAACACCATATATTGATTTTTTTGTTTGACATATAACAACATGTTGCGATAAGGTAGTTTCCATTCCAGATAAAAAAGACCGTTTCTTCTTCTTTGGGTTTGGGCGATGAATCGTTTCTGTACCATTGATGATCGCTGTCACCGTTTATTTCACAGCCGGTAATAAGGAGGCCCCAATTGTTTGAGAGTATCAAAAAAAGGGACGGAAGGGTGTGCGGGTTTGATCCTCACAAGATCACCGAAGCCATTGCCAAGGCGGGTAAGGCGACCGGGGAGTTTGATAACCGGGAAGCCAAGAAACTGACCCTCAGGGTACTGACGCTGGCTGGCCAGATGGGGCTGGGCCTGGTTCCCGAAGTGGAGGAGATACAGGATATCGTTGAACGGGTATTGCTGGACTCTCCGTTTTACAAGAGCGCCAAGGCCTACATCCTGTACCGGGAACAGCACGCCCAGATCCGGCAGATCGCGACCCGGGCCAGCGTCAAACTGGTGGAAAGCTATATCGATAACACCGACTGGAGAATTAAAGAAAACAGCAACATGAGTTATTCTCTGCAGGGGTTAAATAACTATATCTCATCGGATGTCACTTCTGAATACTGGCTTAACCGGGTCTATCCGCCGAAGGTCCGGGAGGCGCATAAGGAAGGCGACCTTCATATTCATGATTTGAGCCTGTTGTCCGTGTATTGCGTGGGCTGGGATTTGCAGGACCTTCTTCTGCAGGGATTCAAGGGCGTTAAAGGCAAGGTCGAGAGCTCTCCGCCCCGGCATTTCCGCTCGGCGCTGGGACAGATCGTCAACTTTTTCTACACCCTCCAGGGAGAGGCCGCGGGCGCGCAGGCGATTTCAAATTTTGACACACTGCTGGCGCCGTTTGTCAGGCACGACCATCTTGATTATGACAGCGTCAAGCAGGCACTTCAGGAGTTTGTCTTCAATATCAATATTCCGACCAGGGTGGGGTTTCAGACGCCCTTTACGAATATTACCATGGACTTGAAAGTGCCGGTTACCCTTAGAGATCAGCCGGTCATTATCGGTGGCAAATACAGCGAAACCGATACCTATGCCCAGTTCCAGGATGAAATGGATCTCATTAACCGGACTTTTGCCGAGGTAATGATGGAAGGGGACGCCAAAGGACGGGTGTTTACCTTTCCCATTCCTACGTATAATATTACCAGGGATTTTGACTGGGACAACCCCAACCTCGATTCGATATGGCGGATGACCGCCAAGTACGGTATTCCCTATTTTTCAAATTTTGTCAATTCCGACATGTCGCCCGAAGATGCCCGGTCCATGTGCTGCCGGTTGCGGCTTGACAACCGCGAGCTGGCCAAGAGAGGCGGCGGCCTTTTCGGCGCCAATCCCCTGACCGGTTCCATCGGCGTGGTGACCGTCAATCTGCCCCGGATCGCGTATGAAGCCGCCACCCGGGAAGAATTTTTCGATCGTCTGGCGGAGTTGGTGAATCTTGCCAAAGAGAGCCTGGTGATTAAACGCAAGGTACTGGAGGCATTTACGGAAAACAATCTATATCCGTACGCCAAATTTTATTTAAACAAGATCAAAGAAGCCACCGGTTCATACTGGAAAAACCATTTTTCCACCATCGGTATTATCGGTATGAATGAAGCCTGTCTCAATTTTCTCGGAGTTGATATCGGTAACGGCGCGGGTCAGGCTTTTTCTCTGGAAGTGATGGATTTTCTGCGGGACATGTTGTCGCGAATCCAGGAGGAAACCGGCGATATATTCAACCTGGAAGCCACGCCGGCCGAAGGGACCGCCTTCCGGCTGGCCATGCTGGACAAGGAACGCTATCCGGACATTATCTCCGCCAACGAAGACGGAGGAGCGAATCGATCCCCGTTTTATACCAACTCCACCCAGTTGCCGGTGAATTACACGGATGATATTTTTGAGGCCCTCATGCTGCAGGACAAGCTGCAGACCAAGTATACGGGGGGCACGGTTTTTCATGTCTTTCTGGGGGAACAGGTGGAAGACATTGCGGGCGCCAAGGCCTTGATACGGAAAATCGCCGAGAATTTTCATCTGCCTTATTTTACCCTGACGCCGACCTTCAGTATCTGTCCGGAACACGGCTATATCAGCGGCGAGCAACCTGTCTGCGCTCTCTGCGGGTGTGAGACAGAGGTGTATTCCCGGGTAGTGGGTTATCTGCGGCCGGTGAGTCAGTGGAACGACGGCAAGCAGGCCGAGTTCTCCATGCGGTCGGTTTTTGACACCGGCCTCCGGCAAGACGTGACCGTGATGCCGACACCTTTTGAGGGTGAAAAAGTTTATGGACAATCCGTCACCATGGCCCGGTAACCGGGCTGACGGCGGCTGGTCATGATTATCGGCGGTCTTCAGAAAACGACGGTTATCGATTTTCCCGGTAAAGTGAGTTGCGTGCTTTTTTGCGCGGGGTGCAACTTCAGATGCCCCTATTGCCACAACCCGGATCTGATATCCGTGGCCGGCGACCCCTTCATGTCGCTCGATCAATTTTTTGAATTTCTTTCACAGCGCCGGAACTTTCTGGACGGGGTCGTCGTTACCGGAGGAGAGCCGACGCTTGGCGATGATATTCTGTCGTTGTGCCGGGGGATCAAGGAGAAAGGGATGGCCGTCAAGCTGGATACCAACGGCAGCCGGCCGGCGATGTTGCAGAAACTGCTGGACGCCAACGTGATCGATTATATCGCTATGGATATCAAGACCCGGCCGGCCAATTACACGCTGCTGGCCGGAAAAAATTTCGACACCGACCGCATCCGGTCCAGTATCAAGGCGATCAAGCATTCCGGTCTGCCTTATGAGTTCAGGACCACCTGCGTCCGGCCGTTTGTGGACGCGGCGATTATCCAGAGAATCGCCGATCTGGCGGCCGGAGCGCCGTTGTATGTCTTGCAGCGGTGTCGCCCGGAGAGGGTGCTTTCTCCGGAGTTTTTCGCGGACAAGGAACCGTTTACGGATAAGGAGCTGGAAGAATTTAGAAAGATCGCGGCCGCGAAAGTCGATCGCTGTTATATTCGATAGCTCCGGCGGCCCGTGACACCGTTAGACGCGACGGGACTGGAGATATGGCGCTTTCCCGGAAAGACCCCAAGAAGACAGCCAGAGATTATCTGATCTTCGCTCTGGATGTGCCGACCATAGACGAGGCCCGGCGATATATCCGCCTGCTGGGCGACCGTGTCGGCCTGTTCAAGGTCGGGCTGGAGCTGTTTGTCCGGGACGGCCGGCGGGTAATTGAAGATATCCGGACGGCCGGTGACGCCGGCGTGTTTCTGGACTTAAAGCTGCATGACATTCCGGCCACGGTCAACCGGGCCGTGCGAAACATCGCCGACCTGGGCGTGCGACTGACCACGGTGCATTGCGCCGGGCAGAAGGATATGCTCAGGGCCGCGGTCGACGGAGCAGGAGGCCGGGTGGGAGTGCTGGGAGTGACCGTTCTGACCAGTGTCAGCGGTGATGATATGCGGGAGGCGGGATTTGCCGATCCTTACGTCCGGGATATCTCCCTGCTGGTAACGAAACGGGCCGCCGTGGCGGCCGAATGCGGGCTGGACGGAGTTGTCTGTTCGCCGCGCGAGGCGCCGTCCGTCAAGCAACAGCTGGGAGAGGCCTTTATGGCCGTAACCCCGGGTATCCGCATGCCCGGTCAGGCCGTTGACAACGACGACCAGCAGCGCGTCATGACGCCGGCCCAGGCCGTCGGAAACGGCGCCGATTACATTGTGGTCGGCCGCCCCATCCGTGATGCCGATGATCCGCGCCAGGCTGCCGACCTGATTTGCCTGGAAATCGCCGCTGAGATCTCTTCCGGCGCTTGAGTCTACGGCCGTTTCAAAACCACACCGGCTCCGATCCACCCATATGATGAGGTGCTGGACTAAACCAGCAGATGCCTTACTTTATCCGGCGCTATGCCCGGAATGAGAATGGTCCGTGTTTTGCGGCCGCGAACGGCCACGACCCGGACCGGCTCATTGCCCGTCTTGCCGTAGCCGGCGCATATCCCTGCAGCCAGCATCAAACTTCCTTCGTCCGGTTTTCCCATCAGCAAACAGGTTGGTCCCGGGAAGTCCTTGATTTCCATAATGCTGGTCGGGGCGGTCTGCTTTATTCCCAACAGGCGTTGGTTATCTGCCTTGTTCCGGCCTACCACCAGCTTGGCAGCCGGAGAAAGGCGAAAATGCCGGCCGAACTTCAAAGTTTCCAGATCGCTGTCGGAGCATTCGGGCTGGTAGATAAACAGGTCCTGTAATCGCCGGGAAAAGCCCTGGTCCGTCAGCAGACAGCCGCCGCCGGAAGATGGATAATTTGTAATGCCGTAGTGCGCGGCCAGTTCCATTTGCGCTTTTCGTGACCTGCCGGTGATGCCGTGCAGGCGGTTCCTGTCCACCAGCCCGGTTTTTTCCGGTATGGTTTCCGGCAAAGCCCTGGCGCTCAGGGGGCGAAGCAGATATCCGTCGACGCCGGATCGTTTTTCAACATAACGCAGCGCGTGCCGGACCTGCGACATGGGCCGCTGTCCCGCCACTTCGCCGCTGAAAATAAAGTCAAAATATTTCTCCCGCATGATTTTTCCGGCGATAGCGGCCATCAGGGCGTGACAATCCATGCAGGGATTCATGTTCTGGCCATATCCGCAAGGCGGGTTTCTCAGCATTTCCAGGTATTCCGGGGTAATGTTTTTTACGGCGAGGGGGATATTGATCTGTAGAGCCGCTTTTTTCGCTTTGTCCGCCGAAAAAAAGGGGGTTTCGAAACTGATCCAGGCCACGTCGATATTCTGATCGCGCAGAATCAGCGCTGCCAGAATGCTGTCCAGCCCGCCGGAGGAAAGACCCAGCGCCCTGATTTTTCCGGGTTTGTTATTTATTCGGGTTGTCATGATAGATCGCAAAAATATTTTTAGTTTTATCCAGCGGATTTGGCAATAAAAAACGAACGTAAAAACACATGAAAAAAACGCAAAAACAATTTTAGCGCCGGTCGCGGAACAGATTTGATTTTGTCTGATGCGGAAGCATCTTTTCAGGGTCCCCGGTCGATGTTGACAGGCATTTTCTATTGCAAAGGTAATTTATTAAAAAAACTGTTTTTTCCCACTTTTTTGCTTGACATGAAAAAAAAATGATATAAAGTGGATGTAAAAGGGATGTAAAGTGCAGGTAATGAAAAATGTCCAATAAAAACATAAAACTACGCGGCACCACCACCAACACGATTGACCCCAAGGGGCGATTCATTATTCCCAAGCGGTTCCGGGACTATTTTAGCGATTATCCCGGCAATGGCGACACCCCCCTGATGATCACTTATTATTCCGGGGCGCTGCATGTTTATCCTGAAGCGGAGTGGGAAAAAAGAGAAAAAAAATTGCTCGAAAACGAAACCATGGCCGGGCAGTACCAGAAACTCATCGACAATTATCTGGGACAGGTGTCTGAATGCAGGATTGATAAGCAATGGCGGGTTCTGATTCCGGCTGATCTGCGAACGTTGGCGGGCGTTAAAGAAGAAATCATCATTGTCGGCCTGGTATATTATTTTAAAGTCTGGGACCGTGAGAGATACGAAGCGCAGCGGATCAATTTCGATCAACAGGTAGACAGCGAGGAGTATCAGCGTGTAATTCGAGAAATAGGGCTATAACCATGCGGTACGGCCATACACCCGTTATGCTGAAGGAAGCAGTTGATTCCCTCAACTGTGAGAAAGGGCAGGTGATTGCGGATTGTACCGTTGGCGGCGCGGGGCATTCCTGTTTGATAGCCGAACGCATTCTGCCCGGTGGATTGTTGATCGGAATTGACAGAGACGAGGACGCGTTGCGCGCCGCGAGACAAAGACTGCAAGACTGGTCGCCGGACGAAGTCCGTCTGGTTCACGACAATTTTGCCAATTTCTCCGATATCCTCACGCGGCTGGGAATCGAAGCCGTTGACGGCGTTCTTCTTGATCTGGGCGTTTCTCTTCATCAATTGCAGGGCAGTGGTCGAGGTTTTTCGTTCGCCCGGGACGAGCCCCTGGACATGAGGATGGACGTTCGTCAATCACTGACCGCGGAAACAATCGTTAATCAGGAGAGCGAAGCCGGTCTGGCCCGGATTTTCAGGGAATACGGAGAAGAGCGGCATGCCGTTAAAATCGCCCGGGCAGTGGTTCGCGCGAGACAGTCCGGGAAAATCATCTCCAGCGGCCAGCTGGCCGGCATCGTTCAGAGCGCTTATCCGGCAAAATACCGGCGGTCGCTTCATATCCATCCGGCAACCCGGGTATTCATGGCGCTCAGGATTGCCGTTAACGGCGAGCTGGATAATTTAAAAAATTTTCTTGCGAAAGTGGCGGATTGTCTGAAAACCGGGGCCAGGCTTTGTGTCTTATCTTTTCATTCACTTGAGGACCGGATCGTTAAACAGCAGATGAAGTTGTGGGAGAAGGAGTGTGTCTGCCCTCCGGATTTTCCGGTCTGCCGTTGTAATAAAAAAAAAGAATTTTTTATTGTCACGAAAAAAGCCATGGTTCCGGGCAAACAGGAAATTTCCGCCAATCCTATGGCCAGAAGCACCCGCCTGCGGGTCGCGGAGAAGATCTGAGGGGGGAGCGGCGGAGGCCGGGGGTATGATAAAGAGAAGCGGTCAGGAACGATACAACGCAAAAACAACCGCGGCCCTGGTGGCGATGATGATGGTATGCATAATCGAAATTTTTTTTTATACCTGGTGCAGCGTGCAATGCAGGTGCTTGAAATATGAGATCGGAAGGCAGGAAAGGATAGCAGCCGGCTTCGACGCCGAGCAAAAGGAATTGCGGATCAAATTGGCCGGGCTCAAATCGCCCGCCAGGATTATCGGTATTGCCAGGGATCAACTCGGAATGGTATTTCCGGCAACCGATCAGATAATAATTATTCCATGAGATACAGCCGCAAAAATAACGAACCCGGAAGGACGAAAAAGCGCATCATTCTGGTGGGCGCCTTCTTCAGCCTGATGTATTTAATAATCGCCGGCCGGGTTGTCTACTTGCAGGTATTCCGCGGAGATGTGCTGGCTTCCAGGGCATCCGGAGAATATATGCGGACATTTGTTACCGCTGGCAAGCGCGGTACTATTTATGACCGGAATCATACGGAGATGGCGGTCACCGTCGACGCGATGTCTATCGGTCTTCATCCGGCCCTTATCGCCGATCCCGACGAGATTGCGCCCAGGCTGGCGAAGGTGGTGAACATGACGCCAGAGGTGGTCAGGCGCAAGCTGGCTTCGAAACGGTCTTTTGTCTGGTTAAAACGAAAAACGACGGCCGGGGAAACCGCGGCTGTGCGGGAGATCGGGTTGGAGAACAAAGCGGTCGAGTATGTTCAGGAACAAAAGCGCGTTTATCCGAACAACTCCCTGGCGGCTCAACTTATCGGGTTTACCGGCATTGACGGCAACGGGCTGGAAGGCATTGAGTATTCATGGGATGAGGAACTGTCGGGCGCATCCATCAGTCAGACCGTTCTAATGGATGCGCGGCAGCGCTGTCTGGACGGTGGAGAAGTAGCGGCGGAAAGCGCTGATGGTAATAATATTATTCTTACCATAGACGGCGCCATTCAGTATATTGCCGAGACCGCTGTTGAGAAAGCGGTGGTTGATTCCGAAGCGGTTTTCGGCATGGCCATTGTTATGGATCCCCATACGGGAGAAATACTGGCCATGGCTAAT
>CAYSMV010000227.1:0-6410 GCA_964432245.1 uncultured Desulfobacterales bacterium | reverse complement strand
TATGAAAAACGCCTTGGGCCGCTGTTTTGGCGATCATTTTCTGCGCTGTTTTGAATTGCCGGGCCGCTTCTTCGGTTTTTTTTTCGTTTACCGCGGCTTCCAGGTGTTTGGCAATGGTCTTGACCGCTGTTTTCCTGGATTTATTGCGTAAATTTTTTTTCTGGTTCTGTCGAACCCGCTTTATGGCTGATGGATGAATGGCCACTGTTGATTTTCTCCCTGTTTAATTAGGTTGTTCTTAAATTTTTTTATTTAAAATAGTTAACGGGCGATTGTCAACAGAATTTTTATTTTTTGTAAAAAACGGTTGATGTGCTCATGGCTAAACACGGTTTACGGCCCATAAAGCGGGTAATGCTGATTTTTCCGCCCATGTACGATATCCGGCAGGTGGATACAATGGTCTGCCCGCCCATGGGGATTGCCTCTCTGGCAGCGTATATCCGGGACATGGTTGATGTGGCGCTCCTGGACTGTCTGGCGGAGGCGCCGAACAGGCGAGTCCCCGTTCAGGGGATCATTGAGCGGGTGGGGCTTTCTTACCCGGATATTATCGCCCGCATCCGTTCTTATGCCCCGGATCTGGTCGGATTGTCCTGCCTTTTTTCCGGCCAGGCCGCCTGCATCAGGGAAATCAGCCGCAGAATCAAGGAGGATATCGACCGGGATATTGTCGTGGTTACGGGCGGCACCCATCCCTCCTTTCTGCCGGAGCTTGTTTTAAAGACCATGGACGTGGATTATGTGGTGCTGGGCGAGGGCGAACTGGGCCTGCGGGCGATAATCGAGGCTCACAACCGTGGTGGCGGTAGAGAAACCATCGACGGCATTGCTTATCGGGAAAACGGCGGCGTCAGAACAACTCCCCGCACGAGCTGGATTGAAGACCTGGACGCTCTGCCTTTTCCCGCCCGGGACCTGCTGCCCATGGAGAAGTATTATGATTTTATGGTTCCCATGGGGCTGCACTGGCGCAGGAAACGCAACACTCCCATTATATCCAGTCGCGGCTGTCCCTTTTCCTGCCCTTTCTGTTCATCATGGCGGCATTGGGGCCGGCGCTTTCGCAAGCGGTCGGCCGGCAACGTGCTGGCGGAGATAGCTCATCTGCGGGACAGGTATGGAATTCAGGAATTAAAATGGCAGGATGACAACCTGACCGTCGACCGGAAAAGGGCCGGCGCGATTTTCGCCGGCATGGCGGAACAAGGGCTGACCATGCCCTGGAACACGCCCAACGGTGTCGCCTTATGGACCCTGGACGAGGAAATGATCCGGCTCATGAAACAGAGTGGATGCTATGAGATGACGCTGGCGATAGAGTCCGGCAGCCGGAATTCCTTTGATGCTTACGTGAAAAAGCCGTTTACGTTTGACAAGGTGAAAGAAGTCGCCCGTCTGGCGAGGAAATACGGGATCAGCACGGTCGGCTATTTTATCATCGGGTTCCCGGGCGAAAGCCTGACCGCGATCAAAGAGTCCATGCGATTCGCCCTGGATCTGAAGCTGGATTATATTTCCCCTTTTATCTTCAATCCCCTGCCGGGGTCGGAATTATGGGAAAAATGTCTGGCGGAGGGGTATATCGATGCCGATTATGCTTATCATGAGGCCAATAACTATTTCCAGTCCGATCTGGCGACGGGAGACTATACCACCAAAGATTTACGACGGATCCAGGTTCTGACCTATTTTACCAATCTCTGCTGTTTTCCATTCCGGAATCCCAGGGGGTTTTTAGATTATTACTCCCGCCAACTGCTCTGGGACCCAAAGTTTCTGCGGACGTTTTTCATCCACGCCTTCCAGGCGGTATCCTTTATCGCGAACAGGGTTAAGCGATTAAGTGATTAAGTGGTTATGTGATTACTTAATCACATAACCACTTAAACCTTTTTTAATTCCATACACCGGGGATGGGCGTGCCGCAGAACCGGCATTTCCCGTTTTCAATATTATAGGCGCCGATGTTGTATCCGTTTCTTTCCACCAGCAGTTTTTTGCAGTTATGGCACCAGGTATGGACGCCTTCATGACCCGGTACGTTTCCGACGTATACGTAGCGGATACCCTCGGCCAGGGCGATTTTTCGGAATCGGCTCAGGGTGGATACCGGGGTCGGCGGCAGGCGTTTTAACTTGTACTGCGGGGAAAATCGCGAAAAATGAAGCGGGTGGTCGGGCCCCAGGGCTTCGAGAATCCAGCCGCACATTTTTTTTACCATTTTTTCATCATCCGTGTACCCGGGGACAACCAGGTTGGTGATTTCAAAATGAATTTTTTGCTCGTGCAGGGTGCAGAAGGTATCCAGGACCGGCTGCAGCCGTCCCCCGTTCAATTTCTTGTAAACGGCGTCGCTGTAAGCTTTAAGATTGACATTGGCGGCATCCATGAACCGGCACAGGTCAAGCAGCGGTTCGGGGTTGATGTAGCCGTTGGAAATCCACAGGTTTGAAAGACCATTAGCGCGGGCAATGGCGGCTGTGTCAAACATATATTCAAAAAAGGCGGTCGCTTCCGAGTAGGTGTAGGCGATTGAAACGGAGCCCGATTTTTTTGCCGCCTGTACGACCTGTTCCGGAAAAAGTTCGTAATGGCGGACGTCTTCCGGCCTTACCTGGGAAATTTGCCAGTTCTGGCAGTTCAGACACCGGAAATTGCAACCAGCGGCGGCTATGGAAAAAGCCAGGGACATGGGCTTGAAATGCAGCAGGGGCTTTTTCTCAACCGGGTCGACGTGAACGGCGCAGGGATTGCCGTAACTCAGGGTGTACATCGTGCCGTTGATGTTGACCCTGGAACGGCAGATACCCCGGTCTCCGGGAGAGAGCTGGCAGGCATTGGGGCAAAGTCCGCAAACGGTCTGGTCGCCCCGGAATATTTCGTAATAACTTGCTTCCTTCGACCATTTCCAGGGTTTTTCGGGCGCGTCGTTTCTGAAGATGCGGCCGGTAATGTCATCCCGGCCGGAGGCGGCCGGATCATTGAACAGGGAAAACCCGGCGGCCGGCGGCCCGAAACAGAGCAGCGCCGCTCCGGTCACGCCTGATTTTAAGAATTTTCGTCTATTAATTGGTTCCATGTCCGGCTCCGGTAATAACTATGCTGATTGTTTTCAGGCCCATGATGGCCAGCGCCGTTCCCACCAGCCCGGTATAGGGGATAAAAAGCGTACTGGTCAGTAACGCTCCGAAAGCGGCGCCGATCAGATCGGCGGTAAAGGCGCCGGTCGCCTGTTTATTTTTATCTCCGACCAGGTGCAGGATGGCCGGGAATTGAAAACCGCATACGCAGGAAAACACGAACCCGAAGACCAGAAAGAACGGAATGGAAAGTCCGGCGCCGACGGTTATGACGGCGACGGCAAACAGCCCGGCCAGTAGAATCAGAACTCCGTCAAGCAGCATGACAGCCCGTCTGGAATGGTAACGGGCGCGTTCTCCCATCCAGGCACCGGGCAGAAGCCCTGCCAGGAATACGGTTACAATCAATCCAATCTGGAAATAAATATATCCGAAAAATATCTGGAAGGCAAATATGGCCAGGATTTCCGTCGCCATGTTGGCGAATCCGCTGGAAAACAGGACGAATTCTCCGCGGGAGATACGCAGCCAGTAAATCAACAGGAACAGGCCGACGGCGGCGTAAAAGATTGCCGGAGAGGTGGCGAATAAGGCAAACCACCGGGCGAACATCAACCGCATCAGCCGGGGGCGTATGTCGCTGTTGCGCGGAGCGTCGCCGTCGAGCAGGGTCCTGAGGTAGTCAATTCTCTCGGCGGTGATGTTTCCCTTGAAATAGTTCGCGATATAGGCTGTTTCAATGCCTTTTTCTTCCAGCCGCCGGGGAATTTCAACGGTTAACGGTTTTCCCCCGCACAGAAAGAAGACGTCTTCCCCGGGAAGCATAAGGATATTTTGAAAACAGGCGGCCGCCGTGTTGAATACGGAAGACAGTTTCTGGCGGTCGGGCTCGGCCGGGTAGCTGTCAAATCCCCGCAGGCTGAATGAAAAAACGCCGTTGTCGGTCAGGTGTCGTCTGACCAGGGAGAAGAAAGAAAGCGTGTAGAAACGGTTGAGCTGATAGGTTTCCGGTTCCGGCAGGCACATGATAATGGCGTCATAACGCCGGTCGGAACGGGCAAGAAAAGCCCTGGCGTCGTCATGGATGACATTCAGCCCGGAGATTTTTTCGATGAGGTTGAAACGAAACATGGTCCTGGTCAGTTCGGGATCGATTTCAACATAATCGACGTCTTCGGGTCGGTGTTTCGCTATTTCCCGCATGATTCCGGATACCGCGGAGATCACCAGAACATGACCGGGATCTTCTACCTGGGACAGGGGATAATGCGCCGCTTCTTCAGCTCCCTGCCGGTTATGGGAACTGGCGAGGGGAACGCCGTCCAGGAAAAAGTTGTACTGACCGGCGTCGTATCCGACCTGGATCCTTCCGCTTCGGGCTTCCCGGTAATGGACCAGATCGCCGCCGGAAGGCTTCAATGTTCTTTTTTCAATAAAAACCGGCGTGACCACGACAACCACCGCGGCCAGAATTCCGGCCACAGCGGGCAGGGACGGCAAACCGCGGTCGCGCAGGAGCAGACTTGCCGCGGTTATCAGGAGGATCCCTGAAAAACAGGCACTCTGCAAAGGGGTGGCGATAAACAAAAGCAGAAAGGAGAAGATCGCTCCGCCGGAAATGTCCCCGATGTTGTCGATAATATAAACCATCGCGCCCGGATATTCCGGAGACTCCCGTCTGAGTACAAAAAGGCTGTACGGCAGGGCAAAGCCTATCAAAAGGGAGTAAGGCGTCACCGTTACCAGGGTGTAGAGGAATATCTGGTAGAACCCGGTTTCGCTGCCGTGGATAAAAAAGAGATCACGAAGCAGACGGATCGCCAGGAGATGAACCGGCGACAAGGCCGCGGCAACAAGGGAAAGCCATGCCAGGCGGGGAAGTGAAGGCGTGAAAAAGCGGTTGGTCGCCCGGTATGCCAGCATGGTACCGAAGCCGCCCGCGATCAGCCAGTTGAAGAAAATAACGGCGATGACAAATTCATTGCCGGCAAACAGCGCCAGGAATTCCCGGATGGTCAGCAGTTGAGTGACCACAGAGGCAACGCCGGTGGCCAGGATGACGAATTTTATGGCGCGGTCACTTTTTACTCTCAAAGTACTGGACCTGGTAGGTAAAAACTTTCAGTTCCTGATGTTCCCAGGCGTTGGGCGGCAGCCCGGCTTTGACGCACAGGTGCTCCAGAAAAACTTCCTTGTCCGAAAGCTGTTCCCAGACCTGCGGCAGGAAGGTGGCTCTGGCCAGGCTTTTCTGGATAATAACGCCGTCAACATGGGGGGTCAGTTTTGCCAGAAGGTCCTTCGAATTTTTGTATTCAAGTGGCTGCGGAGGGGTGAGAATGCTTACTTCCACCGCCATCTGGACGGCCTCTTCCTTTGTCAGCGGCGCAAAGCGTGGGTCCTGGAAAGCGGCGTTGATGGCGTTGCGCTGAATGCCTGTCACAATGGATTCGTCGGCCGTCAGGCTGCCGATACATCCACGAAGGGCGCCGTTGATTGTCAGCGTCACGAATGTTCCGGTATGTTCCTGCAAGGCGGGCTCTTTTTCAAGGTCTATGTCCGGATTTTCCGCTTTCAGGCCGAGCCTTTCAAAAATGGTTTTACGGGCCAGCTGGACCAGAGCGGCGCCCTGTTTTTTCGTAATTCTTTTGGCCATGGACTGCCCTCCGTAAAATGCGATGACTGAATATCCGACGACGCGGTCACGGTTTCCCGCCGCGTCGCCGCTGTTTGAATAATGAACAAATACCGGCTGCCAATTATATGCCTGCGCCAGATTAATGACAACCGCAATCGGAATTTTTCCGCAGGCCCGATTGCGGCTGTTCACAAGCTTTTCTGACTGCAGATTGATTATCCATTCAATGGTCTCTTTATCCCGAACAACGGCCTGGGAATATGACAGATAATGGGAAAGATCACTGCTGGCGATCACCAGGGTCTCTTCATCCAGCAGCGGCATCAGGGCCCGGCTGATCAATTCCGGGGAAGCGTCGCCGACAACCATCGGGATCAATCGGAATGAATCCAGCCACGTCTGAAGAAAAGGCAGAATTACCTCCACGGAGTGTTCTTTTTTTTCCGATAAAGGCGGCGGGATGATGAAGATTTCGGGTTGTTCCCGCAGCCGCCGGATATCCTCCAGGTGCAGATCAATGACGCCCAGGGGAGTGCGATAGGTCGTTACATCGCTTATGGCGCAGCCCCTGAACCCGACGTTGTGATCCGGGCCCATGACGATGATTTTATCGAATTGTCGACCTTCCAGCGCCAGCGCGGCGTGGGCCGCGGTATACCCCGAATAGGAATACCCCGCGTGCGGCATGATCA
>CAYSMV010000226.1:0-3764 GCA_964432245.1 uncultured Desulfobacterales bacterium | reverse complement strand
GGATAAGTCAAAGCCCCCGGAGGCTCTCTATTCCCCCGGGTTCCGCGTCACTGGCCCGGTTTGCGCGGAAACGGTATTTGAAGATCTCGCGGACCAGGGACTTTCAGCTCTCCGGGCGGATATCTTTACCGTGGGCGAAGGCAAGGGGTTTCACGGAACGCCGAACTACAGCGGATTTTCTTTTATTGAACTGTTGATCCGGGCCGGGGTAAAACCGGATCTGATGACTGTTTTCAGGGTTTCCGCCCCGGATAACTACCGGTCGGTTTTTTCCTGGGGGGAGATATCTCAAAATCCCGCCGGCCGGCGGATGCTCCTGGCGGACCGGGAAAGCGGCAAGCCCATCGAGGACGGGGGCAGGTATTTTTTAATCGCGCCGGATGACCTCATGGCCGACCGGTGGATAAAGGCCGTCCAGGCCATCGAGAAAATCGAGTTGAAATGATCACCGGCCCGGTTTCTTCATGTTGACGCCGCTTTTTCGCGGGCCAGGCAAGGCAGCGCTCTGGCGTATGTCGGCTTATGCCCTTAATCGCTCTTTCCGGCCAGGCAACGGAGGCGGGTGATGATTTCCCAGGAGAATCCCTTTTCCAGACAGGGCATGATGGCGTTGTTGCAGAGCAGAGGCTCGGTCGCCAGGTCGTAGGGAGAGCAGGCGATCGCCGCCGGCCACAGGGCGGTATGAGGGATGGGAGTATAGTAGGCCGGAATGGGCGTTATGCCGCTGGCGTTGACGACGCGCAGGGAGTCCTCCACCGCTTCTATTGATTGCCCGGGCAGTCCGACCAGCAGATAGGCGCCGATCTGCTTTCTGGAGAATCCGGCTTGTTTCAGGCAGGCAACGGCCCTCTCAAACTCTTCCCGCGTTACCTTGGCGTCAAATTCCGCGCGGTGATCAAAGCGGGCGGTTTCCAGACCCAGGCGGATGGTTTCAAACCCGGCCCGGCGCATTAATCCCGACGTCTTGTCCGTGATTTCACGCACGTGCAGGGCGTTGGGGGTGTGAAAACGCAGAGCCAGCCGTCTGGTTATAAGTTCCTCGAGCATTGGGATGATATGTTTCTCGGCGTCGATCAGCAGGGCATCGTCATAAAAAACAAAATCGTCGACGCCGTAAGCTTCGTGCCAGTATTCGATTTCCCGGACCACCGCGGCCGGACCGCGGCGGCTCATGACCGGGGCCAGAAAATGTGAAGCGCAGTAGGGGCAGGTATAGGGGCATCCGGTTGACGTCAGTAAAGGCACGTAGTTGATTTTGTGCTGCAGCTCAAAGGCCGGATACGGCCGGTCGTCGGGATCGCCGGGATCAAAGCGCGGGGTCAGGGCAACGCCGGTGTGTGTTTTGACCAGGTCCAGAATATCCAGGCCGGATATGTCCGGGGCGATCAAGTCCGCCGGGCTGTTTTCAAGGGCATGGTCCCGGCAGAGCTTGGTATAGATGCCGCCCAGGACAACCGGCGCCCGCGGGAACGCCTGTTTGATAAGGTCGATGGCTTCATAGGCCCCGGGATACCAGTAGGTCATGATCGAGGTTACCAGAATCAGATCCGGTTCGGGCAGGGCGCGAAGATCATCCGCGAACCATTCCACGTCGATGCCGTACCGGCAATAGTAGCGGGGAATATGATTCAATGCGGCCGGTTTCGGGAGGCGGGTTTTGCGATAAGGACCGCGGCCATGACGCTCGGGCGGATCGGCCGGCGGGGCGGCCCGGGGATGAAACCGGTCGGTGCAGTCCAGAAAGGCAACCCGGCAGCCGTGGGCTTTCAGAATGGCGGCCAGCGACAGCAGGCCCAGAGGCCTGGCCCAGAAGTCATAAGCCGCGAAGTCATGGATCCAGGGGTTGACGCAGAGTATGAAAGGAGATGTTTTCACGTCGCCGGTGACTGCCTGCTCCGGGTTTTGGCGGTTTTGTTCCGGCCCTTCCGGATATTGTCAGATTTGGTTCGGCTCAAGCCGCAAGGCGCGGTGGTATGGAGATTAATCATTCTCGTCGTCAAAATACTGCATGGACGTCTTTTTAAGCTCTTTTCGGCTGAATAGAATCGTGTAGTTTTTAAGGCCTGACTTTTCGGCCATGTCGCGGGTGATGTCCAGGCACTGCGCTTCGTCCCCGGCATGCACCATGGTATACAGGTTATACGGCCAGCCCGGCGCGGGGTCGCGCCGGTAACAGTGGGAAACGGCGCCGCACGCGGCCAGCGTTTCGCCGGCCCGGTCGACATCGGCTTCGTCCACCTGCCAGGCGACCATGGCGTTGGCAGTTATACCTGATTTCTGGTGACGGAGGGTGGCGCCGAAACGCCTTATTATTCCCCGGCGGCAGAGATCGCGGAGCGTCGCCAGCAGTTCCTGTTCCGAAACCCCTATTTCCCGCGCGATCTCAAGGTAAGGACGTTCCGTTACCGGAATGTCGCCCTGGGTGACGGCGATTACTTTTTTTTCAAGTTCGGACAGCATACCTGATATAAATGCGTGCCGCTGATTATGTCAATATTTTTCAGGCGCTTTTCGCGGCATATGCGTCAACCCGTGAGAGTATCGCGATCACGGCCAAGGACCCCGGCGGCAATACCTTCATGAGCCGCGGCTATGAATATTCTGATGCCGGCAACCTCGTGGCTAAAAACACCGAGTACGGCAGCCACGCCTACCAGTACGATCTGCTGGACCGGCTGATAGAAGCTTCCTCGTCATCCTCCGGCTCGACCGGGGGATCCAGTATCAATGAAGCTTATACCTATGACGCGGACGGCAACCGCCTGACCTCGGCCGACCGGGACGGAGACTGGACATACAACGACAACAACGAACTTTTGACCGTACCGCCGTCATCCTCCGGCTCGACCGGGGCATCCAGCTATCAGTATGACGAGGCCGGCAACCTGACCGGAAAGACCGTTGACGGAGTCACCACCAGCTATGTGTACGCGGCCGACAACCGGCTGGCCCGGGTCTGGAACGGCCAGCCGAATACCGGCACCCTGATCGCGTCTTATTATTACGATCCCTTTGGCCGGCGTTTATGGAAAGAGGTTGACGGCGTCCGCACGTATTTCTTATACTCGGATGAAGGCCTCATCGGCGAGTACGACGCCAATGGCGCGGAGCAAAAAACCTACGGCTGGCGTCCGGACTCGCTCTGGGGCACAAACCCGCTCTTTCTCAAAACAGGCGGTCTGTACTACTGGTATCACAACGACTCCCTGGGCACGCCCCAGAAGCTGGTCCTGGCCAACGGTTTTGTGGTTTGGGACGCCCGCTACGACTCGTTCGGCAATGCCGACGTCGTTACCTCCGGCCTGACCAACAACCTGCGCCTGCCGGGCATGTACCATGATGACGAGACCGGCCTGTGCTACAACTACCAGCGGTACTATGACCCGGAAGTCGGCCGCTACATCACGGCCGATCCGCTTGCGGAAAGCCTGAATCTGTATACGTACTGTTATAACAATCCGCACCGGTTTGTTGATCCGTTCGGGTTGTGTGCGTTGAGCAGTTCGCTAGGTTCGTTTACGTCGAATCTTATAACGGACGTACTTGATCTTTTTAGAAAAGGTTGGAATTCATTTCTGAATTTGTATGGTAAGATACCGTCACCAGTAAGATCAATAGGTGGCTTTGTTATTAAGGGTATCGGTGGCTTAGCTTTTATCGGTGCAGTCGCTTCTGGCTCAGTGGTACTTGGGATTACAGCTGTTGCGCTTTTTGCTGGAGGTACGGTTATGGCACTCACAGCCGGTACGAAAGATGTAGAGCAA
>CAYSMV010000225.1:0-2309 GCA_964432245.1 uncultured Desulfobacterales bacterium | reverse complement strand
AGCCGGCCATATAGTGATCCAGGCTGGCGCAGGCGCCGACCACCGAACCGGCCTGCAGGCCGACCAGGTAGGCGGTCAGGAAATCCCGGCCGCTTTCCTCCCGCCATTCGGACAGGGCCAGCAGGGCCGGGAAAAGGGTCACCGAGGGGTGGCCCAGGAATGAGACCAGGGTGTCATCGTAATCCAGGGCATGCGAGGCGGCTCCGTTGATCAGGGCGGCGTCGGCGATGCTTTTTTTCATCCCCCCCCGGCCGATAATCGTTGCCTGCGGCAGTCCGCCCAGCTTGTCTGTATAAAAGATCAGCTTTTCCACCAGGGGATCGTCCTTGCCGCCGAGCGTGACGGCCAGCCAGTCCATGAAAGCGATGCGGGCGTGATGGTACATCTCCGGCGGGATGTCGGTCGCCCGGGTTTCAGCCACAAAAGCGGCGATTTTTTCGGTGACCGGGATGGGTGCGGCGTCTGTCATGTTTTACTCCCTGAATGTTTATACGTTATTTGATGTGGCGGGCTATTTTTTCTTATGCCAGGGCAGCCGGGCGTCCGGGTTGCTCCAGAATATGGCCAGATACAGAGAAATGACGAATCCGCCCAGGCCGAAGGCGATCCAGGCGTCAAGGCCTTGCTGGAAAAAATGAAAAAAGCGGCTCAACGCGAGGCCGGCTATGATGTTGATCCAGGCCCAGACGATGTTGACCCAGGCTGAAGATACGGGCGCGAACGGGGTCATGTGCGTTTTACCGCAGATGCCCTGAACCAGATGAGGAACGGCGTTAAACAGCAGCATCCCGGAAATAAAGGCCGCAACCAGCGTTGTCATGGCAATCCTCCCTTATTGTATTTTGTGGATCAGGTCGTTTAAAATTTTTTCGACCGCGGAATAGGGATCGATTTTCCGGTCGGCTATCATTTCTACCAGGCCGTCGATTCTTTCGTCTCCGGCAATGAGATGATGAAGCCGCCGTGAAATCTCTCCTTCTATCAGTTCCCTTATTTCTTCCCTGATATTTTCTTTTTCGGATTGTCTGCTTCCGGTTCGCGGCCGCCAGACGGCGTCGGCCAGCTCTTTGATGCCCTGTTTTTTCAGGGCCGATGTTTTCAGGACCGGCGGGCTGATTCCTTTGTTGTGCGCGGAGAGCTCCAGCATGGCCCTGATGTCGTCGGCCAGATCATCAGCGCCGTCACGGTCGGCCTTGTTGATGACGAAGAAGTCGGCGATTTCCATGATACCGGCCTTGATGGCCTGAATGCCGTCGCCCTGACCGGGGGCGCAGACCAGCATTATCGAATCGGCGACGCGGACGATTTCGATCTCATCCTGGCCGACCCCCACGGTTTCGATCAGAATGACATCCTTGCCGAAGGCATCGAGCAGGCGGGTGACGTCCCGGGCGGCCCGGCACAACCCCCCCATCATGCCGCGGGTGGCCATGGAGCGGATAAACACCCGGGGCAATTCATAGAGTTCCTGCATCCGGAGGCGGTCTCCCAGCAGGGCGCCGCCGGAAAAGGGGCTGGAGGGATCGACCGCGATGATGCCGATGGAGAGGCCCCTGTCTACCAGCACCAGAGAAAGCTCTTTGGTCAGGGTGCTTTTTCCGGCGCCGGGCGAACCCGTAATGCCGAAGATCCTGGCCCGACCCGTCGCGGGATAAATCCGCTTCATGGCCTCTTCCCAGCCGGGATCCCGGTTTTCCACGCGGGTGATCAGGCGCGACAGCGCCCGCGTGCTGCCCTGTTGCATCTGCTGGATCAGATTATCCCAGTCGTTGTTCATTTTATTCCTTGATTCGTAAGGCCTGTTTTTTACAGCTTGACCGGTTCCGCCTCCCCGAACACCTCCCGCAGCACATCGCAGATCTCCTGCAGGGTGGCCTCCTGTTCCACGCAGTCACATATATCGGGCATCAGATTTTTTTCCGAATCCGCGGCGTGAGCTTTTAAAGTTGACAGGGCGCCGGACACGGACGCGGAATCCCGTTCTTTTTTCAACCGCGCCAGGGCCTTTTTCTGGCGCTCCTCGGCGGTTTTCATTAATTCCGTATCATAGGTGGCTTCCACTTCCCGATTGACGTTTACGGTTATTTCGTTTTTGCCGGTAAAACAGTTGACGCCCACCACGAACTCTTCCTGACGCTCGATCTTTTTCTGCCGCTCATAAGCGCTGCGGGCCACGGCCCGCTGCATATAGCCGCTTTCGATAGCGCCCACCGCGCCGCCCATGCCGTCGATTTTTTTGATTTCCGCCAGGGCCGCCGCCTCGATTTCATCGGTCAGGGACTCCATGAAATAGGAACCGGCCCAGGGGT
>CAYSMV010000224.1:0-20451 GCA_964432245.1 uncultured Desulfobacterales bacterium | reverse complement strand
GGCGGCCGCGGCCAGCTTTTTGTTCAGTTCCAGCATCTGCTCCACTAGGCCGACCATGCGGTCGTGCCGGGCCTTGTCGACGGGATCGTCAAAGTCGATGGTGCGGATGGGGAGGCGCTCCACATAAACCACCTTGATCTCTGAAAACACTTTACCCACCATTTGTGGGTTGCTTATTTCGAATGTGTATTGCAACAAACGCGAGTTGAGAAGGCCGAGGAAATAATGATAACTGTATCCTGTTTCTGGATTCCTAAACTGAATAATATGACATGAATTTACACATATCTTTCCCTTATCATCATATGCCGTCAGAAGGCGATCATCTGTTCTGCGCATAAGTATTTTCGGTTTAGAGAACAATTCTGCTTTTCGTGGTGCGGCTAACCATTCGCCGTAGTTCACAAATTCATTTGTCTCATCAACCTGATATCGAAAGATGTGTTTGCCGCGTAGTAATGGCTTCCATCCTTGTGGACAGGTGCCTTTTTTAGTAAAAACTCTATTCTCTATGATTGACGGTGTCTGGGGAGGTTTACCCTTACCCTTCTCGTACAGTTTGACACCAGCTTTAACAAGGAGAAATTTGCTAAGAGGCCGTGCGGTTTTTGATATCTTTTCAAATAGATGCCTTCGTTCCGGAGGATTACGGAAATCGATCTTCATTAGGTGATTCTGCTGAAAGACATCTAAATCAATTCGAAACGTATCTTGAGGAAGTTGAATTTCTACCGCAGAAGATGGTTTACTCAGCTCCACAGATGCGACAAAGACTATTGTGTCTACAATTGCTTGACTGAAAGCCCAACCAGTTTGCCACAACTTCTCTAAGAGGACCGATCCCAAAAGCCACTGGCGAAAACTTAACCCACTCTCCAAATCACAAAATGTGTTCGGTACGATAAATGAGAATTTTCCCCCTCTTTTTGCCAAAAAGGCGGCTGCAATCATGAAAATAATATAGCTGTCCGACATTCCGCCTTTTTGTTGGTATGCAGCGCACAAATATTCCTGTTCTTGTCTGGAAAAAGGAATTCCATACGGCGGGTTGCCGATCACGGCGTCAAAGCCGCCGTTTTTCATGATGCCGGGAAATTCGGCGTTCCAGTCAAAGGCATTGACCCGGTACATTTCCGCTTCGTCGAATAAATCGGTCTGGTGACGGGCGTAAAAGTCCGGACCGATCAACGAATTGCCGCACTTGATGTTATCGGACAAATCCGGCAATACCCGCTCCTGAAAAAGGCTCAACTGCTTGCCCATGCTCTGCTCATCCTCGCCCTCCAGGACCTTGAGCAAAAGCGAGAGCTTGGTCACTTCCACGGCCTGGGGATCGATGTCCACGCCATGGATGTTGTTTAAGAGAATGCGTTTGCGCTCGTCCGTGGTCAGCCGCCATTCGCCCTTGTGGGACTGATACAGGCGCGGGGTCTTGCTTCTGGCCCATTTTTCGGGGTCGTCGGCCACATAGGCGTCCCGGTGCCAGTCCAGCAGATACTGATAGGCCCCGATCAGAAACGAGCCCGAGCCGCAGGCCGGGTCCAGGATTTTGATATCGCTGACCCCGCCCCTGGGGCCGGGCTTTTTGCCTTCCACCAGCCGGCCGACGGTGTTTTTGACGATATAATCCACGATATAGTCCGGGGTGTAGTAAACCCCGCCGGCCTTGCGCACCTCGGGCTTTTCCTCGATCCTGGCCTGGTGCCCGGCGGTCAGGCGGATGACCCTGCCCAGGAATTTTTCGTAGACCTGGCCGAGGATGTCGGCCGGGAGCACGGAAAACTCATAAGGGCTTTCCGGGTAGTAGAGGTTTGTGAAGATATCCTTCAAGGGCTTGTCGTCGATGTCCAGGGCCGGGGTAAGGGTGTCGCGGTTTTCCCGGTCTTTTTCTTTCTTGAAATGAAACAGGCCGGAGTTGTACTTGTCGTCGGCTTTTTTGAAAAGCACGAACAGGCGGCGGTAAACGTTTTCGCCGTTTTTCAGGGCCATCAGGCTGCCGTAAGGCTCAATGCCCCGGTCTTCGCAGATGCGCAGAAACACGATACGGTCGATGGTCTGCTGCACGGCGAAATTCAGCTCCCGCTGGGACAGGGCGGGATTGCGCAGGGCGATGTTGCGGGCCAGCAGCTCCCGCCAGTGTTCGATTTCATGGAGGAAAGCGGCGTCCACCTCGGTGGTGCCTTTCTTGACTCTGGCGGATTCGACGTATTTGTCAAAGGAGCCCTTTAAAACCGCGTCGCGGGACAAAATACCGGCCAGTTCATCCCAGCGGTCGATATAATCGGTATAGGTCAGGTAGAGAATCCGGGAATGGGAGACCTTGTCGGTCTTGGCCGGCTTGACCCGGCAGTCGTAAACCGCCAGCTCTTCAAAATCAGTCAGGATGCTCAAGGGCAGCCTGGCGCTCCAGCCGTAGCGCCGCAACTGATAGGCCGGGTGAATGTCTTCGACAATGCTGGTTGACGGTTTTTTTGCTTCCAGAAAGAATTTGCGCGCCCCGCCGATGCGGAAACAGTAGTCCGGGGCCTTGGTGGCGCCGCCGACCTTGATGGCGTCTTCGTGGATCACGTCCTTGTATGCTTCGGCATAGCCGTTTTTATTGCTTACGTCCCAGCCTAGGGCCTCGAAAAAGGGATCGATGAACTCCCGCCTTACCTGGGTTTCGTTGTAAATGCCTTTTTTATAAGCGTCGAGATTGCGGGAAAAGGTGGCGACCAGCTGCCGGACGCGCTCAGGGACGTTCATGATTTTCTGCCTGCTCTGTTCGTGTTTCCTGGATGGCATACACTATACAGAAAAGAACGAACAACCGCAATGATTTATAAAAAGCCGTTGCCCGAGGCTTACTCTCATCGGTTTGACAGGCCGGTTCGTTCGATATTATAATTCATAATCATGTGGATCTTCTTCAAAGCAGTGTTCGGATTCGTGCTTTTCGGCGCTTCATTCGACATCTTTGCCTTTGACATTCTTCGTATCGTGCTGGGCCTTCTTTTTTTCTTCGGGGGGTTGGCCCTGATGTTGGACTTCCTGTCCAGGGTACTGGTTTATTTTATCGGGTTTTGTTGCGGCCTGGCGGCCCTGGGTAAGGGGCCTGACGTTTTTCAGCAGAAACTGGAAAAAATGAAAAAGGCCTTGGAAGCGTTAAACCCGAAATAAGGTTACTGTCACCCATTGAGGAATTTCGGTACCAGGATACGTATTTCCATAAAATCGCATTAATGGCCGCCAGGCTGAAAAAAGAATGAATTCTGCCGAAATAAGGTTACTGTCACCCGTTTGTCGTTTGCGACTATAAGGGCACATCTTCTTCTTTCAGCATTTTGGGGTCTCCGTCGTTCCAGTCCATTACGCGTATGAAATGCCTGCGTGTCTCGCGGTTTTTTTGGGATTCCACCCATGTGCATGGTTTTTCATTCTCGCACCATGTACCGCAATTAGCGTAAATCCGGTCATCTACAAACCATTTATCCTTATTGAGTTTCCAATCGTGACTGTGTCCGAAAATAACGACATTGGTATCGCTTTTCTTGCACAAACTGTCGGCCAAATTGTCCAGAAAACCGATTTCCGCAAACAATGCCTTAAAGGCAACGCCCGCTCCGTACGTTTTCTGCCATTGATCATACAGAGCCGCATATTTCTCCTTGACCTGTCCCGTAGTCACAACCTGGGCTTCACCGTTTCTCTTGGGCATGTGTATCTTGGTTGTGTCCTTGAGACAGGCCTCTTCCAGAAGCGCTTCAAAAACGCCGGCGGCAAGTCTCTGGGGCCCGAGGGTTTCCAACAGGTCGTCGGCATACGTCCAGTAATGACGGTCCGCTGATCCTGTATCCCGGGATTTGGTGGCAACGACCCGGCTGATATAATAACCCAGAGGCAAGCGGGTTCCGGGGCTGTTAATGGCATCCGGGGCGTTGAACATCGCATAGGCACTTCCATGTTCGGCCCGGAGACGACTGCTGCGATACACACTGTTATAAAGGGCGGTGCCGCCAAAAATCATTCCAGGGAAATGTTTCTCAATCAATTCCCGGTTCACCCCCATATCATGGTTGCCGGGCAAATAAAGTACCGCGATTTTTTTATTTTTAGACAATCGTCTCAATGCCTGGACGATTTCCCTGTTGACGGGAGCCTTGAGGATGGACTCCAGAGAGGGGGGCACCATATCCACGGGGTAAACCCAGTCATCGAGCAAGTCGCCGATGATAATCACTTCTTGAACGGTATTCGGATCATTTACCCAGTTTAAAAATGAAGCAAATCGTTTGGCTTCATCCGGTCCAAGCCATTCGTACGGATGTTTTCCCTTGGCGGCCGCGAAGCCTTTGCCGGCGTTCATGTGAATATCGCTGATATAGATTCGCTTTTTTTCCATTGTATGACCTCCTTTATTTTAAAAAAGTGCCCGACCCTGATGGAACAGATCGGATCTATCCTTTGATTTTACAGGATGCCCCTCCAGAAAACATGCCTTCGATACCCTCAACTCCTTTCCATTGATTTTGGTACCAGGATACGTATTTCTGTCCGGATTTTTAAATCTTGAAATAGATATACCACAATTCCGATCACATCCACCCGAGGATGTTAACGAAGACAATCCATAAAATCACATTAACGACTGCCAGGCTGAAAAAAAGAATGGCTTTGCTTTTCAGTCGCATGTTGTCGTGGACCCAGGTGGCCAGAAAAAAAGGGGCGGTGTAAGCGAGAAGAATGAACTCAACGTGAGGCCAGCTCCAGTATCTGTACTCCCAGACAAGAATACCGAAACGGTTTAAGATTACTTCGACAAATACACAGAAAACCCCCATGGCTAAAGGGATAAATACGCGGTTGGGAATTCCCAGAATGGCGACACTTTTATTCATGGACAGGAGCTTGGCAAAGACAATTCCCGCCGTGCAGAACATCAGGGTGATTTCGATGTTGACACCCGTCATGATGACAAAGGCGGAGTTCTTGGGGGTCATCCACAGCCCGGCGTATTGACTAAAATGGAGGACGAGCCCATTGATATATTCCGGCAGGAAAACGGCTACGGAGAATATCAGCCCCAGCAGCACATTGTCCCAGGCTTTTTTTTCTATTTCTACTGTGTAGGCGTAAAGCAGAAAAGGGATATAGAGAATAATATAGGATTGAAAGTGATCCGTGCTTCTTAAGATTTCAAGAGTCTGTAATGTCGCTTCGGTCATTGTTCCCCGCGGTTATTTTTTGGGGCCGGGCCATGCTGATACTTTGTTTATAAAAGGCGGCTGTTCCGAAAATAGCTCTTTTTTACCGTTAAAACAACTTTTTTGGATTCGGATTCCGGGATTTGTCTACCCGTCTTCCGGTCCGCCGGTTCCGTCAGCACCATCATGCCGTCGTGGCTCCGGCCGGATCATATGTTCTTGATGCCGAGGTTTCGGACAAGGCCTTCGGAAAATCCTGGCCCCGGCGATACGACAGAGCTGTTTTGAAAAAACCTGTGTTTTTCCGTACTCTCGAATGCTTTGAAGGCGTATCACGCTTTTTCCGCCTGAAAGATGATCTATATATGGCGGATAGAAAAACATTGATGCGCAATGTCGACCCTGTTATAAATAATTACCGTAAATCAACATCCTGTCTGACAATCTCGTAAAAAGGGGGGATCCAATGACTGAACCGGAAATGCGGGCCGACGCCCATGAGGACTATGTTCTTCAGGATGGAGTCCGATGGCCAAAAAAACCACCCTGGGGACCACGCGTATGGATTATCGTTGCCGCGCCGCTGGCCTTGATTTTTGTCGTTGCGGTTGTCGTGCTTTTTAAAACCAGCCTGGTAAGTCTGCTGGTCATGCTTCTGGCAGCCGGGGTGATTACCGTCCAGATGATGTATATGGTATGCACCCGCTGTCCCTATTACGGTCGGGACTGCTTCTTCCTGCGCTTCGGAAGGATCGTACCCTTGATATTCAAGAAACAGGAAGGGAAGTCCATGGTACCCGGCATGTGGCTGAGCATGCTGATCGCGGCGTTTCTGTTCGTCTATCCCATTCCAGGCATGTGGGCTTACGGCGGATGGATCGCGGTGGCGCTCTGGGTTATCCTGTTCGCCCTGTTCTTCGTGATGCTTTCCAGGGTCGCGTGCCCCACCTGTCCCTTTGCTTCCTGTCCTTACCGCAAGGCGGGAAAAGCTGTCTGGCATTTTGTGGAAGGAAAGTGACAGGCCCTAAAAGGAAGCAGCCGTTCGGGGTCAGAACCCAGGGCTTTCCACCCTTTCACCTTTATGCCGGAAAGGAGGCCAACTTGAAAGAAGTCTATGATGTCGTCATTGTCGGCGGCGGGACGAACAGTCTCAGCCTTGCGGCCTATCTCGGCAAATGCGGACTTTCGGTCTGTATCTGCGAGGATCGCAATGAATGCGGCGGCGGGGCGGAAAACACCGAACCTGTTCCGGGTTTTCGCATCGACCCTCACGCTACCTATCTTTACGGCGCGGCGGCGCCGGCCTTTGAGCAACTGGAACTGCACAAGTTCGGTTTGCGGATGGTTTATATCCGCAACATGGCCGGCGGCATCATGTCGGATGGAACGGCGTTTTCGTCCGGTCTTTACAATTTTGAGGAAACGTTGAAAGGCATCAGGCGGTTTTCCAAGAAAGACGCCCAGGTCGCGGAAGCCATGCAATATGTTTTCAGTGACAGCAACAAATTGATTGAATTATTGAGATCCGTTTACTGGACACCCCCGCCGCCTGAACACATCAAACTCAGCAAAGAGGAGCTTCCCTGGTCCAAAGTACACAAGAAGTACTTGCCCATGCTTTATTCCGACGATTGGAACGACATGTCGACCATGGAGCTGCTGGATACATTGTATGAGTCCGAACCGATCAAGGTCGTCCAGGCCATGGGCACCTGGTACAACGGTCCGCATCCCTCCTGGAAGGGGACAGGTATCATGGGATTGATGTGTAACGGGCTGTTCATGTACAGCAGCGGCGTGCCCAGGGGCGGCATGCACTCCCTGACCCACGCCCTGGTGCGCTGCGCCATGCATTACGGGGCGAAAATTTACACCAACGCCAGGGTCGAGGAAATCATCGTGGAGGACGGTGAGGCCAAAGGCGTCATCCTCAATGATGAGGCGCCGGTCAAAAACAGGAAAATTTACGCGGACAAAGCCGTGGTTTCCAACGCTCATGTCAAGCAGACCTTTCTGGACCTGATTCCCTCCCGTGAACTGGAGCAGAACTTCCTGGAGCGCGTCCGGGGCATCAACCTCCGGGGCGGCAGCCTGTTCGTGCTATCCCTGGTGACTAAAGAGATGCCGAAATTCATCGGTGAAGCCAACGAGGTGTTTTCCGACGGCCGCTGGCCTTCCACCATTATGATCACCTGCGATTCACGGCAGGCCATGTACGACATGGAGCAGGATGTTCATGGATTCAACATGCATCCCACCGATCCGGATCGCATGATCCTGCCCTTTATCACTCACGATATTTTTGACCAGACCCGCGCTCCCGAGGGCTACCATGTATTTTCTCCGATCTATCTGCAGGTTCCGCCCCCGGAATACCATCGGGACGGGCCCGAAGCGGTTAACAAGGCCAGCGGTGAGATCGTGCACGCCATGCTGGAGCGTATCCGCCAGGTGGCCCCCAGTCTGACCGATGATAAGATCGTCGCCAAGTTCGTGAATACTCCCTATGATTCGAATCTTCGCAACATGGCCTTCGTAGGCGGCAACTGGATGGGCATCAGCCAGGAGGAGGAACAGTGGTACGAAAAAAAGCCGCTGCCCGAACTGGCCCGGTACCGGACTCCGATTCAAAAGCTCTACCTCTGCAATCACACTTCCTACCCCGGCGGGCTGGCGTTGCAGGCGGTCTCCTATAACCTGATGCACATTCTCATCGAGGACCTCAATCTCAAGCCGGGTGACTGGTGGTATCCGTCGCCGTGGTTCATCCCGTCCAACGCCTGATGCCGAATGCCGACAAGCGTGGCCTTGATAACCACCCCGGGTTGCTTTTCCCCAGATGCCGGCGGATAGCCGCATCCGGAAGAGCGACATGCAACACGCCCGCCAAGACGAACCCGAACAGCAGATATATGGCGATTTCGTTAAAAAATAAACCAGTTCCATTATTATATTCAGGACTATTTCCATCGGGTTCCTCGGCTTATATATCCCGGAGACCGCCCGCTCCGGGCTGATAACCGAAGCCGTGGCCGCAAACATGGCGTCAGCCGATAAAACCGATAAGAATTGCAGAAAGAAAAAAGATAAAAGCGTGATAAAGATTTAACACTGGCACCCTCCATGGTATGTTGACGAAAAACGGGAAGAATTTATGACAGTTCAGACACAGAGATCAAGAAAAAATATGTCTTAATAATTACCCGTTCTTCCAGTCCACCAGTTCCGTCAGCACCATCATGCCGTCGTGGCTCTGGCCGGAGAAGAGTGTGCCGCTGTAGCCGATGTCCATGATATTGCTGACCCCGGCGCCGCTACAGGTTTCCGGTGTGGGCCAGGATGTTTTTGCTGATGCTGAGGTTGATCTCCGGGAAAAAAAGATCGTGCGGCCGTTCATCAAAGGGAAGAAAGACCAGGGTGACGCGGCTGGGGCGGATGCCGATATCGGCAAACCGGGGCAGCCAGGTTTCAGCCGGCCGCAGGATGGCGGCCAGGGTGATTTTGATGCTTTCCAGGCCCTCGGAAGCCGGCAGGGTGATGGGGTGAAGGCGGCGGTTGTCGATTTTTTCCGTCAGATCCGCCTGGAGCTGGGCGTAGGTCAATTGCAGGCTGAGGCGGTGAAAGATATCGCCCCGAACTTTAAAGGCCGGCGACCAGAAGGCAAAGGGCCGGTCTTTCCAACCCGGCTGGACCACCCGGGGCAGATTGGCCAGAGCGACCAGGTCGGCGTAGGAAGCCAGTTCGACACCGTTCAGATCCGCCTCCATTCGCCAGAAGGGCAGAAAGGCCGCGTCCGGGTTGTCTGATTCGACGCGTCCGAAACGGACGCCGACCAGCCGGCCGCGGCGCGGCCGCCACAGGGTTTTGCAGTTGCGGCAGACCAGGGTCAAAGACTCGGCGGCGCCCTCCAGGTCCCAGCCGCAGGAAGGGCACAGCCCCGGGATAAAAACGGTTTCTTTTTCCGGCCGGCAGGTTTCCATGTCGCGGATATCGTGATTGTCCGGGATAGCCAGGTTCAGCGGCTGATCCAGTATCGCGTCATAGAGACGATTCTTCTCGATATACATCGGTGAATAAATCAGGCTGGCGGCTTCCCCGATATATTCCCTGAAAATGGTGTTCACTTTCAGCCGGATAGTTTGATTGATGCGGTCGAATTCATCCATGGTTTCCTGGAGCCGGCAGGGTTTCAGGAATCGTCCCCGGGTTTCGGCTGAGACCAGCTTCAAGGGCAGGGCCTGGGAACGAACGCCCAGGGATGAGGGAAGAAACGTTATCCCGGGGGAAAGGGCGATGCGGCTGATGTCCAGAAAGCGGTTGGCCACGCCCTGTTCGAGCGTGCCGTAGAAGAGAGTCCCCTTGAACCGCCAGTAAGGGATGTAGATGATTTCCCTGTTTTTCGGCGCTTTTTCCGACGGCGCGAACAGGTAACGGAAATAATCTTTCTGGTCGATGCAGGAGCGCACCCGGCAGAACGGGCAGGCAAAGAACCGGTCCGCCTCGCTCAGGGTAATGGGCGCACCGCACTGGGGGCATTGATGCGTAACCTGAAACTGGATGGCCGCCTCCGGGTCAGGATGTCAGTTTTTCGCCGCACTTGTTGCAGAAAAGGGCGTCGGGCAGGTTCTCGTGACCGCACCTGGCGCAGATCAGGGGCGGCCGCTTTTCAGCGGTGGAATGGCCGCAGCGGGGACAGAAGCTGGCGCCCGGAGTGATGTTTTTGCCGCAGTTTTCGCATTTTTTGAAGATCACCTGCTGGTGCCCGCACTGGGGGCAGAACCTGGCATCGGCCGGTATGACGCTGCCGCATTCCTGACAGATCACGGTCGGCGGCGATCCGTTTCCTTGCGGGCCGGAAAAATATTGAGAAAAGAGGCCGGGCAGCATGACGCCCAGACCCATGCCCAGGCCGGCGCCGGCGCCGGACCCATCGGCCGATCCCTGGGCCGCTTTTTCCATGGCCATGGCGGCCTTCATCTGCATGAGCTTGTTCATGTCGTCGAACACGCCCAGGCGGCTGCGGTCGTCAATGGCGGCCTGCACTTCCGGGGGAGGAGTGATGGAATTGATATACAGCTCCGACATGGCCAGGCCGAATCGGCTGAAATCCTGAATTAATGTCAGGGCCAGATCATCGGCCAGTTCGTTATAACGGGCAGGCAGATCCAGAATGGTGCTGAAGTGGCCGCCGATGTAGTCGTTGAACCGGGAGACAATGACCTGGTTTAAGTAGTCTTCGATGGCGTCGGTGGTGTATTTGCCCTGGGTGCCCACCAGGCTGTTGATAAACAGCACCGGCTGAACAACGCGGACGTTAAAGATGCCGAAGGCCCGGAGCCGCACCAGTCCCAGCTCTTTGTCCTTGAAGGCCACCGGGTCCCTGGTGCCCCATTTCAGGTTGGTGAAGGTTTTCAGGTTGGTGAAATAAACCTCTGCTCGCAGCGGGCTGGACATGCCCCAGGGCAGGCTGACGATTTTGGTCAGCAGCGGAATGTTGGCGGTTTTCAGCGTGTGACGGCCGGGACCGAAGGCGCCCACGGCTTTCCCCTGATAAAAAAAGACGGCGGCCTGGCTATCGCGCACCGTCAGCTGGGCGCCGTATTTGATTTCCCCTGACCCGGTTTCCGGCAGGCGGTGAACAAGCTGTTTGCCGGTGTCGTCCAGCCATTCCAGATTCTCCAGAAAGATAATATTATTGGTTCCCATGAGTAAGTTTCTCCGGAAAGTGTTGCTGGTTTATTTCTCCGCGTAAAGATTTCTAAAATATATCTTTCAAACAGGGTGCAAGTCAACGAAGAATCCGCTTATAATCCTCAGCTTTCTGAAAGATTAAATTATAACTTTACATATTTTTTTTTTAATGGTAGTTTAATTGTTGAATTAATTGAATCTTGGAGAACGCTTGGAGAATAATTATGGAATTCTTTATCGGTCTGTTCAGGTCTCATGTCACGCTGGCCAGTAGTTTTCTCCAGTATATTGTCTACATTACCAGCGCCCTGGTTTTTTTTTATGGATTGTGGGCCAGTCTGAGAGCCTTTCGATGGTTGCGCCGGGTCGATCTGTCGGATCTGAAAAAGAAAGTAGACGATGCGACATACGCTGATGATCCCCTGATGCTGGTAGTTGCCAAAACTTATCGCTCCGCCATTCAGAAGAGCGACGGAAGTTTTCCCCAGCCCGCTTTTGTAGCGGACGCGACCCGTCAGATGGCCGAGAACCTTTTCGAAAACCGGTACATGGATTCTATCACCATGTCGTCAAACCTGCTTCCCCCCTTAGGATTTATCGGTACCGTGTTTGGCATGATTCTTATTTTTCTGGCCAAGGTGAATCCCAGCGGTGAGCTTAATACCATCGGGCTGGGGACGGCCTTGTTTACGACGCTGGTGGCGCTTCTTTTGTTTGTTGTTTTGGAAATTATCAAGATGTGGCTGTTTCACCTGGTGAGGCAACGCGTCACCAGTGGCATTAATTTTACGATGGAAGTGGATGATTGAAGTTAAGGCGTAACCAGAATCAGATATGGCTGTTCTCGTTTGCCGATCTGGCTTTTCTGCTGCTGATGGCGTTCACACAAGCCTCGACAGTCGGTAAAAAGCCGATATCCATCGGTGAGATGACACTGCCTAAAGTGGTTGACGGTCCAAGCGTGGTTCTGTTTCAGAAGACCGACCGCTTGTATCAGGTCCGGGTTCATAAGCCGGCGGAAGAGGCGGCGGGCCCTTTTCAACTGGTGATTGTCACGGAAGACGGGGAGGAGATGGAAGGCAGCCGCATGTCAGCCGGGGAATTACAAACGGGTCTGGCCGCGATTTATCAGAACGGGATGGTAAGACCGGTGCTGGTGCCTGATGAGACTTCACTGAGCAAGGATCTGCTGCTGGCCATGTCGCTGATTGAAAAGATATGGGAAGGCGAACGTAAGGTTACCGTGGAAAAGGTTAAAACACTGGACGGAAACTATCGATGACAGGGTTTTGTTTGTCGGCATATTACGGTTATGGCGCCGCCCGAATGCTATTACCGCTTAATCCGCCCCGAAGGGATTACGCGGTTGATCAAACCCGGTATTTTCGTCCTTTTTTAATCGCAATGGTGTCCCTGCTGATTGTTATCGGGGGGTTGCGAATCTGCGCGGTTAAAGAGACGCATCTGAACCGGACGGTTTTGTGGCTTCATAAAACACCTGAAAAAATAGAGGTTGATCGTCCCGTGGTTGTTGCACGGACTTCCGCCAGAAAATACCGGCCGGACAAACCGAAAATTATTCCCAAGACAAAAGTCCGGCCTGAGCCGACGGTCACCATAGAGCGAAAAAAATTTTTACTCGCCGAAACCGTTGTCCAACCGGTTATAAAAAAGAAGGCCGCTCACGGTTCCCGGCAGACGATACAGGGCCTCAGCCATCCGGAGCTGGCGGTTTCAACTTCTATAGAGCCCCTGTCACGAAACCAGAGTCCGTCGGACCAAAGAGCAGCAGTCGGGCCGGTGGCCGCGTCCGATTTTACGCCGCTGACCCTTTCCGAAATGCCGGATAAGCCTGTCCGGGCGACCGGCGCCGACGCGATGCCCGATTATTCAATTCTGCTGGTATCCGGTAAAGAGAGGGCCGTCGCGGATGGTTCCGCGGCGATTTCCCATCTTGCGGTCGCTTCGACGGATGGGTGTGAAGTTTTCCGCAGAGCACGAACCGTCCCACCACCAGAGAGGGTTACCCTTGATTTACCTTCGGCTTCCTCGGTTGCCGTTGCTGAAGCTGAGCCCGATGAAAACCTTGATGGCGCTGAGGGAGTAGATATTGTCGGCGTTGTTCAGGGAGAATCCACCCGAATCGAAAATCTGAAACGGATGATATTTAAGAAGGCCAGTCAATTGGAATCCGGTTTTTATTGCTGCCGGATTACCACTATTGATTGCCGGCTTATGGTTACCCCGGATCAACCGATCAGGGTCTTTTTTTCCAGGGATGTTATTCCATTTGAAATTGTGTCCAGACTTGAGAGACATATACCGGAAGGGCTGGAACCATGCGCGGAATAAGAATTTTTGTGCAATTTGGCGTGTTTTTTATGGCGGTTTGTTTTATTTTTCCAGGCTACGCACGGGCCACACTGGTCAAAATCGATCTGGCCGCGGCGAATGCTAGGGCGCGTGATCAGGTCATCGACCCGGTTCGTCCCGGCCTTCCCGCCTGGGTTCTCAAGGTCGGCGGTTTGTATATGCAGCAGGATAGCGCCGGATCCGTTGAAGACATGTTGGCCGTTCTTGAAAACAGATTGGGGATTAATCCCGATGGCAGGCTTGATTTGATTCAGGCCTGGGAATGCATGAGCGAACTGTCGGGGTATGTCGACCAGGCGCTGGAGTATTCCGGCGGGGATAAAACCTGGCTCTATTTTTTAAAGGATAAGTTTTCCCTGGTGGGTTTTAATTATTTATATTTTGAAATCTGTACGAAATACAGGGATGAGCATAAGGACCGGTTTATCCGGTATTTTGAAAACGGTTTTTATCCCAATCGGCATTTATTCTCACAGAACGCGCACTATTATAAATCGTTATATTATTATCTTTATCTGATAACGCCGGAGCTGAGCCAGCAGCTCAGCAGCGCTACCGCTTTTTTGAATGATTTTCCGGACCGGGAGCCACAGGTTATGCTGGAAGACAATAAGCGGCGGTTTAAAATCGCCGTTGCCTGCGCCGCCGATCTGGACCTGTTTATGCCCAGCAAAACCGATGTGGTCGGGAACCTGTATGAAAAAATATTTACCGATCAGGAGCGGAAGTGGCTGTCCGAAACGATTGATTATTATTTGAGCATGGAGACACACAGCGCCTTATTAAGTTACGAGTGGTTCCGGATGAACATGCCGCTTGATATCAGCGCCAGGGTTGTTACGCATGATATTCTTAAAACATGGGAAGAGCAGGCTGTTATCTATCGTTCCAGACTGCCGCTGATGTTTTTTTCGGAAAAGGGGAATACCCAGTTCAGTATTGAAGAGATTTTTGAAGCAACACTGGAAAAGCTTCGTCTGGATAACCGACAGTTGGATATCATGGTCATGTCGGTGCTGGAGAGCTGGCTGACAAAGCAGGTCAACCGTGGCATCCGGGTTGAGGACCGGGTGAAATACAATCATATTCTGGCGGAATTGCATGTCTGTCCCACCGGCTGGATTTTTGCCAATCTGTATGACTGCCGGACACATCTTGCCGAATTAAAACAGATGGCGGAAGAATGGTCCACGGTAAAAGACAAAAAATCAGTTTTCAATACCCGGGTTATGGAGCATTTTTTTGCCGCCAAGGAGAAAATTGACAGAATCTTCAGCGATCTTGAAAAGGTGTACGGCAAAGAGCATAAGATCGGCAGCGTGGATTATATTTTTTACAAGTACCGGGGTGAGATTAACTATTATTTCAGGTATCTCCAATTTGAAACATTTAAGGGAGAGGGCGGTGTGATTCCGGCGGCCGGTCCTGAAGACAATTATCTGGAAGATTTTACCATTGCGTTTATGGAGTACCCGCAAAGCAGCCAGAACCACATTAACCTTTTAAACGGCTACAATCTGCTGGCCAGAAAGCTGTTCGCGGCCGGGCGCATTGACGCCATCATTCAGCTGGACAATGAGATCGAAACGCTGGTTTCCGGGAAGTATAAACTCGGTGATATCCTGTCTCACAAGGAGAATAATCTTTTTGATATATACCAGATACAGACTTACGCCTATCTTGCCAACACGGTACACGAGACGCGCGCTTTGGAAACCGCCGCCAGGGGTTTTTCCCTGGCCAGAAAATATTATGCTCAGGCCGCTGAAAAGTCCGGTTTTACCGTTATGGGTAAAATCGGCGCTATCACCCGGGATAACACCGAAATGGATGATTATCAGCGGCAGTTTGAACTGTATAAAATGGTTGCCGGTAAACTGGGGAAGAGGATACAGCTCCTGGTTTCCGAAGATGATATCCGCCTTTATAACCGCATCCAGAAGATGCGCTGGTCGGAGAAGAATAGACAATGAGTTTTCAGAGACGAGTTATCGTTTGCCTGTTGTTGATCGGTTCGCTGTCGCTATCAATGGCCGGTAAAAGCGGTGCTGACAAGTGGAAGACACGCCAGGAGCTATGCGACAATATCTACCTGATGCGATCTCTTGAAGCCGTTTACCGGGACCGGGAGAATAAGTCGCGTGTTCCGGACAACGTTCAGATTAATCGCTTGCTGAATATCATTTCCCGGCAGCCTTTGTTCGGTGATTCCGACATCCTGCCTTTTTCCGACAGCGCCGATATCGCCCGTCGGATTGATCATCTCATGCAGCGGCTGGAACAGGCCGATGATGCCGAAAAAGCGCAGGCGATTAAATTTAACCTGGCTTATGAGTATCTGCTTTTTTATCTTTCATTTTTAAACGAGAAGCACCTGCTTGATTTTCAAAAAGATAAACCCGAGCTCCGGGAGATGGGAGCGCATCAACTGGTGTCGAGCCGCGAAATGTCGTTATACATTTTACAGGCTCAATTATATATACGCTCGCTGGCGGATTATCCCGACGGCGAGATGGGCGACGCGACCGGCTCTTTTCAGAAGCCTCTCACGGAATTGAAAAGCGACGTCAGCACCACCTTCGTGGCGCGGGAGAATCCGGAGATATACTTGAGCGCCGGGTTTATCGCGTTTATCCTGGAATGCGAAAAGCTGGCGGGGCAATTCATGCTGACCGGGGCCGGAGATACCGATGCCGTGTTTGTAACGCTGCCCAGTGAATCCATGGTTCGATACTTTGATCAGCGAGCCTGGAACTGGGTGAACATGTTGTGGGACCGGTATCAGTTGGCGTCGGATAAGCCTGGAGCCGGACAGTCGAAGGAAACGGTTTCCGGCAATGGCGGCGCTTTTTCTACCTATTGTCCCTCGGCGGGAACGCTTTACCGGATTTATCGGACATACCTCTCCTATCATTTTTTGTGGCGCTACGTGACCGATCAATCGGATGATTCGCCGCTTTTTAACTCTCTTACCCGGATAATATTTCAACGTTTAAACGTTCTCCAGCAGGATGCGGGGTTGGGTCTCTCCGAATATTATACGCATTATATCGCGGATTGCGCACGAGACGGTGGCCAGAGCAATTTCATGCCGGCCTTATTCTTTGCCAGAAGAGGTTATTTCATGGCCAGGGCGATGGAGGCCCATATTGACCCTCAAACCCTGTTTGATATTTACGGCAGCATGTTTGACAAGTCCGTCGCCAGGGTTCACAACAATATTTCTTTTCGCAGCCGGATATATAATGAGCTGGTTCTGTTCGGCGTGCGCCTGGAGGCTTTGAATTTGATGGAGGATCGGCTTTATGATTACGCGTTGATGTCCATGCGTATCGCGCCGCAGGATGATTATGTCGGCACTGAGTTCGCGCGGTCCTCCCGCCTGACCATGGCTTACCTGCTGGCATCTATCCTGGACGCCAAGCGCCTTTCCGGAATCCAACAGGGATTTGAGCGTTACGGAGAACTGGCTGTATCGTTATATCCGCTCCTGATTTCCAGCGATAACCATAACTGGAAATACGCCTCCATGATGCATTACGCGCTGGCTATGTTTTATTCCGGAGAAAAGGATCAGCAGTTTAATGAATCGCTGGCCATGTATCATGCCAGACAGGCATTTCTGGCGCCCTGCCGGAAAGTCGCGATGACCTACGGAGATGAGAAGTGGGAACAATTCTTTTCACTTCCGGCCGCCGACCTGGCCCGGTCCGCCCTGGAGCTGTTTCTTTATTTTCATAACAAATACCCCAACAACCCGGAAGCGATTATCCCCGAAAAATACAATGCCGATAAAATTGTCGAAAAATGGCTGAAAGACACCCGGGCTGGAGTGCATCATAAGCCGGATAAAGGAGATTTCAAATCATGAGGAAGCAGATTTTCGTAATTTCATGTGCCGTGGTTTTAAGCGTCGTGTCAGTTCTTACCACAGGGCTCTGCCAGGAGGAAGATAGCACCTGGCTGAAGTCATCCTATCTGCAGAGCATTCATGACGACTGTCTGGTGCTTCTGGAAGGGATAGAAATGTTCTGCAAAAGAGATTATTCTGGTTTTCTGGAGACTGTGCGTAACAGCAGCCTTGCGGAAAAGACGGAAGCCGAGAATTATATCAACGAATTAAGCCATTTTGAAAAGCTGCTGGATTCCATTTGTGGAGAATATATCAGTTTTAAGGAAGCCTCGGCGGATAAAGGAGGCGAAGAACCGGGCAAAGAGCTTGCTTTGATCGAAAAAAAGATTTTTCAGATGCTGGTTTATTCATATATGCGTACCGGTGATGTTATAACGGCGCAATATTTGATGGATACCTATGACATCATGTCTGAGAAATTCATCATTCAGATAAGGGGAATGGACGGTCGGCTCGCTGATTTTCAATTAACGATGAAATTGGAGGAGATATCCAACAGCATCAACGCCACACTGACCAAGCTCCAGTTGCACGTCAAGAATTTTTTTGCTTCAGAACCCCAGGATATCAATGCTTACATTAAAATCACCGGCTATGATAATTTCGATCCCGTTAATATTCTTTTTATGGAATATTACAGCCATTTATTTCCCGGGCTGAACGCGGAACAGGAAAAAATGATTCATATCGGTCAGCTGATCAAATTTTTTAATATGCCCAGGTACAGCAGCCACGCCGCGACTTATTCCCGTTCAACCGGGGAGAGTTCGGGGTACGATACTTCTTACATGCTGCCCATTGTCAAGGGCACTTACGAGGTGGTGGTCAGGGATCCCAATATTACCGCCTATGCTGAAGGTCAAGATGAAGTTGTCATCGAGCGGCTCTGTTTTTTCCGCGGGCTGGCAAGGACAGACTTTAGAAATCTGAAAGAGGCGGAACAGCAGCAAATGGAGGAAAGAGCTATCCTGGAGAGCGATTTTTCTCTGCTGAAACCGGGTGAAGAGTATGTTGTTTTCAAGCCGGGGCAGATGATGCCTTACGGCACCTATGCCCTCTTTGAGAAGCGGCAATATCTGGGCACGATAGAGACGGTTCCCTGCTACAAGGGCGGTGACTGTAAAAAGCCCACGCAAATGGAGCAGGCTGTCACGCCTGTCCGGATTTTTGACCATGAGCTGCTTCTTTATCGTGATGTGATCGACCAGGTCAAACGCAATAATGATTTACACGGCTTGGATACGGTCGAGCCGGAATTGGTTGATCCTTTATCGGACCGGGGGGAGAAAGAGCGGATTGGATTGTTCCCGGGATGCGTCGCGCCTGATGAGTTGTAAATCCCGGCCTACAGGATCGGTGAAAACAGGCTTGAGAGCCGAACCAGAAGCCTGAAGACCAGGTTGGTTTTATTGTCCGGGTAGACGACCTCCCGGCTTTGTTTAAGATCGTTTAACAGCATTTCTTCTACGCGGGTTGTGAAATCCGCGTTTTTGATTACCAGGTTCATTTCAAAATTCAGATAAAAAGACCGGTTATCAAAATTGGCGCTGCCGATGATGGCCGTGTGGCCGTCGACAATCATTACCTTCTGGTGCATGAATCCGGGTAGATACCTGAAAATAGTGATTCCCGGGATGGATAACAGTCTCGGGAAGAAGGAAAAAGAGGCCAGATACAGGATTTTTTTATCCGGCCGGCCGGGAAGAATGATCCGTACATCAACTCCTTTTAGGGCGGCGACTTGCAGGGCGTTGATAATGGCGTCATCGGGCACGAAATAGGGACTGGCGATCCAGACCCGTTCTCTGGCCGAAAGGATGGCGTGGAGAAACAAGAGAAGACAGGTGTCCAGTTGCTGGCTGGGGTCCGTTGCCAGCGGCAGGATATTCATATTGCCCGCCGGGGTCGGGTGAACGTTCCAGACGATATCCAGTTTTTTCCGGACCGCCCAGAACCAGTCGGCGCTGAAAGCGAGCTGTAACCCCAGCACGGACGGTCCTTCTACCATTACATGCGTATCCCGCCAGGGGCCGTATTTTTTTTTCCGGCCCAGATATTCGTCGCCGACATTGTGGCCGCCAACAAAACCGACCCGACCGTCTACCACGACGATTTTGCGGTGATTGCGGAAGTTGATCTGGAATCGATTATACCATCCCCGGGTGGTGAAAAACGGGTGGATTTCGACACCGACATTCCGCAGGCTGTCAATATACTGGCAGGACAGTTTCCGGGATCCGATTTCATCATAGAGGAAATAGACTTTTACGCCTCCCATCGATTTTTTGATAAGAAGTTCCTGAAGCTGTTTCCCGATACGATCATCGCGGACAATAAAAAATTCGAGAAGCAGATATTGTTTTGCCGAATTGATCTGGCTGAACATGGCGTTAAAGGTGGCCCGGCCGTTTATGAGCAGATCGGCGGCGTTACTGCCGGTAAATGGCATTCCGGCCAAATGGGCATATACATGGTCGACTTCAGACCCCTCTTGCGCTTCATCAGGTAGCGGCGCGTATCGTTCCATTTTTTTAAGGGTTCGATCTGTCTGGTTATAGGATTGAGTATTGCCCGCCCGCAAAGACTCAATATAACCGCGGAACTTGTTGCGTCCCAGAACCCAGTAAAGAGGAAGGGCGATCCAGGGTATGACCACCAAAGTGATCGCCCAGGCGATGGCTCCCCGGGCGGAACGGATAAACAGAATGGCGTGCAGCGCGGTGATAACGCCCAGAATTTCAATGGCCGGTATGATAATCGTAAGTGTCGGTCTCAGTATTTCCATGCATCTATTTTATAAGCCGTTTTATATTGATTTGTCCAGTATATTGGAGGGGGACGTCTTTAACTCGTTAACTTGCTGCTTGAATTTGTGAAGCCCAATGATTATGCTGAAAACCAACTGAACTGGAGCGGAGAAAAATGTTGAAAATATCTACCTGCGTGAGCCCGGAAGGAAGATTCGTTGTGGGTATCCATAAATCCGCTTACAGGCTCGTTAATCTTCGGGAAAATGATTATATCGACACCCTGGGGATAGACAGGGCGGGGCGACCTCACGCCAATCGTGCCAATTTTCCTGAAAACGACGTGGTCGAAGATAATTCCGACCGGGTTTACGAGATTCGCAATCCTTTTCCTTTCCGAGGCGTGACCTATATCGCCGGTCAATGGGCGGACCGATACGCCGATGCGCCGGAAAACATTTTTCTTCCCGGCGCTCCCAGCGTCTCATTTATTCGCAGCGTCAGAAAGTGGGCCGGTGGCGGCAAGCCCGATGACTTGCTTCGT
>CAYSMV010000223.1:0-3224 GCA_964432245.1 uncultured Desulfobacterales bacterium | reverse complement strand
CATTGCGTTTTTTGTAATAGAAATGACCTATCAGGGCGCCGATAACCGCCAGCGTTATCCAGCCGAAACCCGCTCCTCCGAGGGGGAAGAGAGCTTTTACATGCTCCAGGGTCACGCCCCCACCCATCAGATTTGCGTAACCGATGAGACCGTCAAACAGTCCCCAGGCAAACGCACCGATTGTTCCTCCGGTCCGCGCGCCCCTCAGGTTAGGCGCCAGCAGAATAAAGAGAACCAGAACGATTGCGGGTGGATAAATAATATCCAGGATCGGTGCGGTTAACGTGATGATCTGCGTCAGACCGATCATGCTTACCAGGCAGCTGGCAGCCAGGGTCACGATGGCGCAGTTCCTGTAACCGATCTTGCCCTGACTGGCCTCCTCGAAATAGGACGCCGTGCCTCCACCCAGGCCGACCGCCGTCGTCAGGGCCGCGAAAATGAGGGCTATGTTGAAAATGGTGCCGCCAACCTGGCCCCAGGAATTGATGATGACGGTCGCGTAAAGACGAGCGTAGGAAACATCTTTGAACATATCCCCCGTATTCGCCCCCACGATCATCTGGAAGAAATGGCTCGTGCCCAGAATGATAAAACCGATTATTCCGGCCATGGCCAGGTATTTGCTCACCTTGCCTGCCGCGACCTTTTTACCCTGCGTCAGTGTCGCGATGACGATGCCGGCAAACATGAGCGCCGCCGGCAGGTCCATGGTCTGATAACCGTTTATGAATCCGTAATAAAAAGGACTTTCGGTGAAAGCAGGCTCCACCCAGCTCGACAGGGGCTGGAGCATACTTTTAACAACCACGGCGATAACGGTTAAAATCAGGACGGGAAGCAAATATTTCGAAATTTTATCGATGATCTCTTCCTTCTTGAAGAGGAACCAGTAAGCGACCAGGTAATAAACGATAGTAAAAATTACCATGGGAATAAAAGGAGAATGTTCCACGCCCAGCAGCTGACAGATAGCGTCCCATGAGGCCGCGCTCATTCTTGGAATAACAAACAATGGTCCGAGAACCAGGACTGTCAGGCCGCCGAAAATCTGCGCGAACCGTGGACCGACTGAATAGGCAAGCTTGAACAGGGACCCTTCCCTGGCCACCGCCAGGTAGCCCATAGCCGGGAAAAGAATACCCGAGATAAATACCCCGAGATAGGCGAGCAGCACGGTGTTCCCGCTCTGCTGACCCCACGTTACCGGCCACAACATGCATGATGCACCGAAATGCATCGCGAAAACCGACCCACCGATGGCCAGTAATGCCAATGGTGTAATGCCACTAGAGGAATTGTTGTTCATCGTTCTCCCTTTCCTTTCGTCATGATTTTGAACAGCCGAATCGCGAACCAGGCGTCGGGAAAAGCCGTGGTGTCGCGTCCCTCCCGTTTCCTGCCGCGAAACGTTTCCTGCCGATACCTGCTCCCTTCTGTGTTGACGCCGTAAAAACAGCCTTGAACCGGATACGCCGTCGACCGTATCCTGTTCGGCCACCCGAGCACTGCGCGTCACCCGGTTCCTGCTTGTTCAAAAACACCTGCAGTTTGCTGACTGGAGAAATGGCAAGATGCATGCCATAGCGAAAAAATGAAAATAATCAATGCATTAGGGGTTATTTCGGGATCAACGGATCATGTGCCGTATTGAAACAGTCCTTGCGCTTTTTTTACCTAACTGTTATGCGGAGCAAGGAAAACATAAGAACGTTTCACAATGAAACATGTTTCATTGTGGTTCGGAAAAAATGGCGGCCGCTTCGACGGCTCTGCCGTCTACAGCTTCAATCTGTCAGAAAATCCTGAGAATTTGGTTGTTGTAGCCGGTAACAAGACCCGGCGCCGTCGGATCCCCAGAGAGGCGGTTTCCACCGCTGAAGGTTCCGGACGCTCCGCGTGACCGGGAATTGAACAGTGGCCGCCTTGCAGAGTTCAGGGCGCCTGGCGCGGCATACGCGGCAGGTTGTGATTCAGGTTGATTGAATGACTCGTAGTAAGCACAGTATTGAAAAAGCCTCACGAACACCCGAATTCAAAGATTCAAACCCGGCGAACCATTACGACGATATCACGAAGAACCCTGATAATGAATCCACTGAACGGGTTGAGCTGTCGTATCTCGTTGAGGGACTACGGGACATTTTACGGTTAAATGTCTTTTTTTCAGGCACTGTTTTTGTATGCGATGAAAAGGGCGGAATTGTTTTTACCGAAGACGGGCAGAAACTGTTACGCGCGGTTCCCGGTCATCAATGCTGGCTGGAACAGAGCATGGGAACCAACGCGATAGGCCGGGCGATACGCGAACTCCAAACAACGGTTATCACAGGTAAAAAACATCAAAAATCTGAACTGCGCGACGCTGTTACCATTGGTGTTCCCGTCCTCATCGACAACCGCCTTATCGGATGCGTCGGGTTTCTTGATTCCGTCAGAAACGGGGTCGACATCGGGCTTGTGGAGAAATTCATCGAAAGCGCCGTGTTCGCCACAAAAAAAATAATAGAAGCCAGAAAAAAGGTGGATGAAGTTTTTCTCCTCAAAAATTTTCTGAATGATTACGATGAAAATAGTGCCGCGATGGTCTGGAACGCAAACGGAACAATCTGCCAGATTAATAAACTGGCTGAAATCATGCTGGGAATGCCGCGCGAAGAACTGATTGGTTCTCACATCGACGATTATCTCGATGATCACTGCACCCGACTCATGGTTGAAACTGCATTGAGGAACGTAACCCTTCACACATCCCGTGGCGACACAATCGTTAATGCGTTCATTCGCCCGCAGTTATTCAACGCCCGATTGCTCGGCTGGAGTTTTTCATTTGAACCGGCGGGGTCAAAGGACGTGTCGGCCCTCACTTCACCCTGCCACTATGAATTCAGCAATATTATCGGCAACAATAAAGATTTGATCCGCCTGTTGAAAACGGCGCGGAGGATTGCGGACAGTCCGTCCAATATACTTGTCAGTGGTGAAAGCGGAACAGGCAAGGAACTCGTTGTCCAGGCGATTCACCGGGCCGGTTCACGGTGCCGGGGGCCCTTCGTGCCGATAAATTGCTCGGCCATACCAAAGGAATTGATGGAAACGGAATTATTCGGATACGCCGAGGGAGCTTTTACCGGCGCGAAAAAAGGGGGAGTGGCGGGTAAGAATGTTTTTGCGCGGCGAGGCACACGCTGTCTTTGGGCTAAAAAAGAGAATACGTGTGGTCT
>CAYSMV010000222.1:0-3174 GCA_964432245.1 uncultured Desulfobacterales bacterium | reverse complement strand
GTTGCAGGCCTGGGGAAGAATGACGGCCGAAGCCCGTTTGATGGCGGCGATGTCGTCGGGTGTCAGGTGCCGGCCGCCGCAATTTATGAAAACATCTCCGGTAAAACAGGGGTGAAAAGAGAGAATCATGGGTAGCCGAACTCCGCCAGTATGGTGTCGTCGGAGCGCCATTTGTTCTGAACCCGGACAAAAAGCTCCAGATAGATTTTCACGCCGGTCATCCGCTGGATGTCTTGCCGGCTTTTTTCACCGATTTTTTTCAGCATCTGACCTTTTTTGCCGATGATGATGCCTTTCTGGGACGCTTTTTCCACGTGAATCGTGGCCCGGATATGAATTACCGTGCCCTTCTTTTTTTCCTGAAAAGTATCGATGCTGACGGCCGCGGCGTATGGTATCTCCCGGTCCGTCAGGCGGAAAATCTTTTCCCTGATCATTTCCGCGGCGATAAACCGTTCCGGCATGTCGGTCACCATATCTTCCGGAAAAAGAGGATCGCCGGCGGGGAGAAGCGCTTCTATGGCCCGCAGCAATTCCCCGGTCTGCTGGCCGTGTCTGGCGGAAACGGGAAAGATATGCTCGAAGGGATAGACGGTTCGCCATTTTTCAATATGTTCCAGGATGGCTGGTTTTTTTACACGGTCGATTTTGTTCAAGGCCAGAACAGCCGGCTTTTTTATTTTATCCAGTTGATCGACAATCAAGGCCTCATCTTTTTCGCGGGACCGGGCGGACACGTCGATCATCAGCAGGATGACGTCGACATCGGCCAGGGCGGATATGGCGCTTTCCACCATCCTGGTGTTGAGCTTTCCGGCGGCTTTGAAAATTCCCGGCGTATCCATAAAAATCGTTTGCGCTTTTTTCCCGTTGACGATGCCCAGAATACGGTTTCTGGTGGTCTGCGGCTTATTCGAGGTGATGGAAATTTTTTCTCCCGTCAGCCGGTTTATCAGGGTTGATTTGCCGGCATTGGGGGGGCCGCTTATGGCGACAAAGCCTGATCGAAAGCCGCCGGTATTTTTACTGCCCGGTGCGTTACTCTTCATATCCCGTCAAATCCTCGATGGCGGTCAGAATTTCATCTTTTCCCAGCCCTGATTTGGCCGAAAAAAGAATAAGGTTTTTTTCATCCAGATCAAAGTCCGCCGCTGTCGCCTGACGCTGTTTTTTTTGAGCGGCTTTTTTTAATTTATCGGCCTTGGTGAGAACAATGATAAAGGGGATGGCCTTGGTTGAAAACCATTTAATCAGCATGAACTCGTCTTCCCGGGGTTGTCTCCTGAGGTCCAGCAACAGAACCACGCCCTTCAGCATTTTTCTTCCGTCAAGGTAAGCTTCGATCATCGGACCCCATGATTGCCGCTCTTTTTGGGATACTTTAGCGTAACCGTAACCGGGAAGGTCCACGAAGATCAGCCGGCCGTTAATATCGAAAAAATTAATCAGCCTTGTTTTTCCGGGGGTAGAGCTGGTTTTGACCAGGTTCCGGCGGTTGACCAGACGGTTGATCAGGGATGATTTGCCGACGTTGGATCGCCCGGCAAACGCGATTTCCGGCAGACCCTGGTCGGGGTACTGGGATGGTTTTATCGCGCTGGTGATAAATTTGGAGGATTTGATGATCATGGTCGATATGACCGGCCAGTTACGGGAAGACTCATATTACCTTATTCAGCGGGTACTCAATAATGCCTTCCGCTCCGTTTGCCAGCAGCTCCGGGATCAGCTTTCTGACCGTGTCTGAAGCGACCACGGTTTCCACGGCAAACCAGTCGGAACGGTACAGAGAGGAAACCGTGGGGGCGTTCAGGCTGGGCAGAAGAGAGATGATATTTTCAAGACAATGCTTGGGCGCGTTCATTTTCAGGCCCACCATCCTTTCACCCTGGAGCGCCCCGGTAAGAAGCAGCGCGATCTGTTTCAGCTTGTTTTTTTTGAACGGATCTTTCCAGGCGTCGTGGTTGGCGATCAGCTGGGTGTGCGTCTGCATTAATTCGTAGATGATTTTCAGGTTGTGGGCTTTGATGGTGCTTTCCGTTTCTGTGATTTCTACAATGGCGTCCGCCAGGCCGGAGACCACCTTGGCTTCGGTGGCGCCCCAGGAAAAATCGACGTTCACGTTGATTTTTCTTTCTTCAAAGAACCGCCGGGTAAAATTGACCAGCTCGGTGGAAATGGTTTTCCCTTCCAGGTCTTCCAGTGAGTTGATCGGAGAATCCTTGGCTACGGCCAGAACCCAGCGGGCCGGGCGGGCGCTGACCTTGGAATAGACGAGATCCGTCACCACGTGGACATCGGACTGGTTCTCGGCAATCCAGTCCAGGCCGGTCAACCCGGCGTCCAGGGTGCCGTGCTCGACGTTGCGCGACATTTCCTGTGCCCGGCAGAGGGCGCACTGAATATTTTCGTCATTGATTTCGGGAAAATAACTTCTGTCATTGACGTTGATTTTCCAGCCTGACCGTTTGAACAGCTCGATGGTCGCGTTTTGCAGACTTCCCTTGGGAATTCCCAGTTTAAGGACCTGGCTCATTTTCGGTATACCTCCGACGGGTCAAATACGCGTTCCTGCGTAATTAATGCTTCGCCGTTTTCTGCTATTTGAGTGTAAAAACAACTCCTGTATCCCTTGTGGCAGGGGGCACCGACCTGTTCAACGCGGAACAGCACCGTATCCCGGTCACAATCAATACGGACTTCTTTTATTCTCTGAACATGCCCGGATGTCTCACCTTTTACCCAGAGCGAGTTCCGGGACCGGCTGTAGTAAGTGGCTTTTCCCGTAGCCAGCGTGGCTTCCCAGGCGGCCTGATTCAGATAAGCCAGCATCAGGACTTCGCCTGTCAGATAGTCCTGGACGATGGCGGGAACCAAACCCCCGGATTTATTGAAATCTGGACTTATCATCCGGTTTCTTGAATTTTAATGTTCTTGTTTGAAAAGACGTGCCAGACATTACCGTTGTTTTTTAGTATCTTGAATCCGTGATGTTGTCAATACCCTTTAGTCTTACCCCGGCGTGGTTTGCATCCAGAGCGAGTGTGAATCCTTATTTTCCGGTTTTTCGTCGTTTCATCTCGGCCTGTCGATTTTTTTTCTTGACACGGCCAGATCGCCTCTGTAATATTCAAATTATATAATATCAATATATTTAAATATAATTATAAATGA
>CAYSMV010000221.1:0-3642 GCA_964432245.1 uncultured Desulfobacterales bacterium | reverse complement strand
GGATTTTCCAGGCCCGTGTCGGCCTGGAGGCGCTCAATGAATTTTCGCTGCGCAAATGAGTCCAGCGCCAGGCTGAAAGCATGGTTATAGTCACTGATAATGGTATCCGAAAGGCGGGCGTTCATGGAACGCAGGCAGGAGAGATAAGTATCCATGATCGTCATCAGATGGTCGAAAGTAAACCGTTTCTGAGAGCAGTTAAGAATCGCGCTGGCGACGATGCCGTAAGGCGTAACCGTAGTTACGTTGTCTATGTGGTTTATCAGGATTCGGGAAAAACGCTCGATGAACTGTTTTTTGTCCTCCGCCGATTTGTCGATCAGGGATGTCCTGGTATGGGAAAGAAATTCGTTCAGCGATATTGGTTCGTTGAAATTAACGTACACTTTGCCATAGCGGGTTTTCAGAGATTTTCTGGCCTTGATCAGGGACGGCAGGCTTTCGGCCTCTTTTTCCCCGCCTTCGGCTTCGTGGATATAGGAGGCTTCCTCGATGATCCGGTCGTAACCGATGTTTACCGGCACGAAAATCATATCCTGACAGGCGCCGTTTTCATAAGCTTCCAGCAGGATGGATAACAGCCCGGTCTTGGGCGCCAGTGTTTTGCCGGTTCTGCTCCTGGTACCTTCGAGAAAAAATTCGATATTAAAGCCTTCCTGCAAAATTTTGTAAACATATTCCAGAAATACTTTGGCGTAAAGTTTTTGCCCCTTAAAAGTTCTTCTCATGAAAAAGGCGCCGCCGCCGCGGAAGATCGGTCCCAGGGGCCAGAAGGAGAGGTTTTTGCCGGCCGCAATATGCGGGCAGGCCATGTTGTTGTGATAAAGAACGTAAGACAGAACCAGATAATCGATATGGCTTTTGTGCGTGGGAACAAAAATCAGGGGGGAGTCTTCCGACATCTTCTTTAGTTTTTCCAGGTTCGCCTGATCGACCGCCATGCCGTCGAAGATATGTTTCAGCATCCATGTCAGCACGATGTCGTAAATCATGATCCAGTTCATGTTAAAGTCCGCGGCGATTTCATCCAGGTAGCCGTAAGCCTCCTTGTTGATGTCGCGTATGGACTGGTCGGTGTTGGTTGCTAATTCCTCGACAAAATTCTGCAACCTCCAGCTGGCCATGACGCTTTCCTTAACCTCTTCCCTGGATTTGATGACCGGACCGGTTACGCGCTGCCTTAAGCGGTTGAGCGTTGAAATCAGGAGACGGCGAAGGGCCAGGGCCTGATTATCGTCCGACAATTCACGGATATCCGGTTGAGCCAGGAAATCCCGCAGGTTGACCGGTTCGCACATTTCGACAAAGAGGTTCTTGGACCTTGAAACCAGCAGGAACAGCCGCCGCAGGATGCCGGGATTTTCGGTCAGGCCGCCAAAAAGAAAATCCAGCAGACTGTGTTTCGTCTTGGCCGGGCGCTTGGAAAAGAACATGTTCTGGGGAACAATAAAAATGGGACGGTCAATGGATTTCTGAATGGCGATCAGCTCCTGGACCGGATTTTTTTTGGACCGGATCAACCGGGTATAAAACACGCGTCTGCCGAACAGGGAAAAGAAGGCCGTTCGGCCCTGCGCCAGTTGTTCTTTAAAATATTGATTTTTGTATGGTGACAGAATGGAAAAACGGGTGAAAAAGAAGTCGATGTGAGCCATCAGCACAACCAAAAGCCGGGATACCGGCTGCATCAAAAACAGGCGGTAGCCGATGCCAAGTTCCGGAGCCGGCAGGTTGTTTTTCGAGTATTGCCGGTTGCAGTAGAACAATTCCATTTTTCTTTTGTATTTGTTGGCATAAATAACGGTGCCCCGTTCACTCAGATTCCGGATCATTTCTGTTTTATCATCATTAATCACGATCCTGGAAAAAAGGGAATCAATCAGCCGGCTTGTTACCGGCCCTTTCCCGGCGGGTAAAAAACAGAGGAAATGGTTGTGGACCCCTTTAAACAGCCGTTGCCTGCCATTGCTTAAAAAAAGACCGGCGGCGGCCAGGGATTGCTTAATCCGGTTTATCATGATGAAATTCCAAGCGCGATAAGGTGTTTAATCTCGGGTCAAAAAAAACACACTCAACAATTATTGGCAGATATCAGATTGATGTTTGATTTGCAATAAGAATGGAGTTTTCAAAAAATTTTACGGCTGGTTTTCTTGTCAGGCTTCAAAGGCTATCCCTGGTTATTTCCCGAGTACTTCCTGGGCGAAGATTGCCCATTTTTTCAGCCGCATGAGTTTTAACGGAATTTTATAAAACGTTTTGATGGTGCGGGGGGAGGCGTAAAATTTCAGATAGGCCAGCTTCTGCACGCGGTTGAGGTCGTAGCCGGTGGCCTGTTGGTAAAAAGGCTTGTCCGGCCAGTAATGATAGATCGCTTCGTCTTGCCAGTCCGGATAGGTTTCCCGGGCCAGTTGCCTGAGGGCGGTGCCGGGAAAGGGCGTGACCGTAAAGAAATGGGCCAGATCCAGTTTTGATTTTACGGCAAAATTGATGGTCCGGTTAATCTCTTCCGGCGTCTCGCCGGGGAACCCCAGCATGAAAAAACCTTTCACGATCAGGCCGATGGAAGTGGCGTAATTGATGTTTTCCGTCACTTTTTCGATATTCAGGTTTTTGCGTATGATTTTCTGAATCCGGGGGGAAGCCGTTTCAACGGCGAAAGTGACCATATAGGCGCCCGCTTTTCTCAACAGGAGCAAATCCTCCGGTTCCAGCATATCGGCCCGCAAGGCATTGGGAAAGGCTATTTTGATATCCAGTCCTTTTTCGATTATCAGGTTAAGGATGGCGTGCATCCGTTCCCGGTCAAAATTAAAGATATCGTCGACGATGTGGAATTCCCTGACGCCGTAAGCGCTGTTCAGCCACGTGATTTCACCGACAAAGTTTTCCGGGCTTCTTTTTTTTAACTGTTTTCCGAAGATTTTATGGCAGTAAATGCAGTTAAAGGGACAGCCGCGGGAGCTGATGATGTGCGTGTATTTTTTGTCCGCCAGCACGCCGTTCATCTGGGGGTGCATTTTTTCTCCCCAGTACCGATCAAACCGGATCAGGCCGAAATCGGGAAAAGGAAGGCAGTCAAGGTCCTGAATGTACGCTTCTCGTTCAGTAACGATGATTTGATCGCCTTGTCGGAAGGCGATGCCTTTGACGTTTTCGATGTTTCCCCCGGCCATCAGTGTTTTTACCAGATTGCAAAAGGTGACCTCGCCTTCCCACATTACAACCGCGTCAATTTCAGGGTATTGCTTTAGAAATTCCTGATAGCTGTAAGTGGCATCCGGGCCGCCGATGACGATTTTTGCGTCAGGCGCCATTTGTCTGATCATCGCGATGTAACGTTCGACGAAAAGCTGATTGAAAGCCAGCAGGCTGATGCCGATGAGGTTGGGAGAACATTCCCTGATTTTTCCGGCCAGCGGGGTTCGTACTTCATGTTCGAGACGCAGGTCAATAAAGTCGATTGACACGCGGCCGCCGAGATTTTTCTTTAAAAAGGAAGATAAATATAATATGCCCAGCGGCACGTCAAGCGCCAGAATATTCACATCGCTGTCCGGCGGTTTGACAAATAATATACGGTAAGGGCTCATCGGCTGATATTTATTTTGATTTTTACTTATCATATTTTCATTTTTATAA
>CAYSMV010000220.1:0-2208 GCA_964432245.1 uncultured Desulfobacterales bacterium | reverse complement strand
CATCCGCTTTTTTCAACAGCGTCACTGCTGCGTCATCCTCTGGCCCGATATCTTCCATGGAAGCGATGCCGAAAGTAGTTGAGATCGGGATGGCTGTCTCCCCCTGGAGCAGCGGCGTCCGGTCAAGGTGCAGCTTGATGCGGTCCATCAGCATTTCCGCCTGTTCCGCTCCGGTTTCTGGAAGAATAATCACAAACTCATCTCCGGCAAAGCGCGCCACAATATCCGTTTCCCGGGATTTTTCCTCCAGGTTTCTGGCCAGGTGGATCAGTAAATGGTCGCCGGTCTCATGCCCGTAGGTGTCATTGACGGTTTTAAAATAATCCAGATCCATAAACACAACCGACAGGGGCATTTCATATCGCCTGGCCCGGACGGCCTCACGCTTTAACGCCGTTTCCATTACCCGCCGATTAAGCAACCCGGTCAACGGGTCATGGTAAGCCAGGAATTCCAGTTTTTCATGCGCTGTAACATTTGACAGGCACAGCGATACCTTGGCGGCCAATTGTTCCAGAAGAAAAGTGTCCATATCCGGTTGAAAGCGGCTTTCGGAAGCATCCCCCTGGTTGAGGCTGCCGATAATTTCGCCGTCCATGGTAATCGGCGCGATGGCCATGGATTTGATGAGGTAATTTTTACCCTCGGGCAATAGTTTAAAAAAAGGCTTTAAGTCCGAATTGGCCAGAACCGGCTCGGTCTGGTTGCCGATCAGCGCGAAGAAAGTATTCTTTTCGATTATGTTGATACTGGATTGCGCGTTATTGCCGAGGCTGTTCATGTTATCGATCAGGGCCAGGGTCTCGCTGTTCTTGATTAAGGAAAGCCAGACAAAGGGTATGTTGAACTGTTCTTTGATCTCGGTCAGCAACACCTCAAACAGATCTTTGAAGCTCAGGATGGACAATATCTTTTTTTCAACGGCATAAAATTTTTTCAGCAAAGTCTCATTTTGCTTTAACCGCTGATAAACGGAGACGTTCTGATCTTCTGCCATTATGCCTCTTCTTCTGTTTGTCCGGAGGTTTTGTCTTTTGCGCGTTTAGAATTTTTAATTATGCTTACGGCAACGGACGTAGTCAAGTTTTAATAAGCAGGCCATTATTTAATTGTTGCATTCTAATTAGTTAAAAGATATAATAAATAGATTTAGATAGACAATAAATGATGTGATTTCAATGGGTAATCTCGCTGGAGGGGGACAGCCCTATCCGTGATGTAACGTAAGGGGCGGAGCTATATCCCACCCATCACCCTTAAACCCCATAACCCCTTAAACCCCATAACCCCATAACCCCATAATCACATAAGCACATAATCACATAATCACATAATCACATAATGAAAATCGAGTTCAAAAACGCACTGGTAACGGGAGTAGCCGGATTTATCGGCTTTCATCTGGCCCGGCGGCTTTTAAATGACGGGTATTCCGTGGTGGGCCTGGATAATCTGAACGATTATTATGACGTCAATCTGAAGAAGGATCGTCTCAAGCAACTTACGCCGTTTCCGGATTTTGAGTTTCAGAAGATTGACTTAAGCCGTCGGGACGAGCTGGCGGCCTTGTTTAAAGCCCGCTCCATTGAAATAGTCGTGAATCTGGCGGCTCAGGCCGGTGTCCGCTATTCTTTAGAAAATCCTCATGCTTATGTGGATACCAACCTGGTGGGTTTTGTAAACCTGCTGGAATGCTGCCGCCATTTTTCGGTCAGGCACCTGGTGTTCGCCTCGTCCAGTTCTGTTTACGGGGCCAATACCCGCATGCCTTTTTCCGTGCATGATAACGTGGACCACCCGGTTTCACTGTACGCGGCCACGAAAAAAGCCAATGAGCTGCTGGCCCACACTTACAGCCATTTATATCACCTCCCCGCCACCGGCCTCCGTTTTTTCACGGTCTACGGACCCTGGGGACGGCCGGACATGGCCCTGTTTCTTTTTACCAGAGCTATTCTTGCCGGAAAGCCTATCCAGGTCTTCAACCACGGCAATATGAAGCGGGACTTCACCTATATCGATGATATCGTGGAAGGGGTTGTCCGGGTGATGAAAAGATTCCCGGAGCCCGATCCTCTATGGTCCGGGCAGGCGCCTGATCCCGGGACCTCGTACGCGCCTTGCCGGATTTACAACATCGGCAACAACCAGCCGGAATCGCTGCTCCGTTTCATCGAGGTGCTGGAAACACATCTGGGCAGAACGGCT
>CAYSMV010000219.1:0-3212 GCA_964432245.1 uncultured Desulfobacterales bacterium | reverse complement strand
CGCAAAAAGAAAAAAATTAGCCCGGTTCCACTTCTGGCCGCGGAAAATGCGAAAGCTCAGGAGAAAAAAGACAAGCCCCGCGACCATCCCGAACAGCCTGAGGTTTGACATTCGGCTTCCTTATATGAATTCAGGTTTTTTACGGACATACTAATGTTAAAAAAAAATGAAGTCAACCCGCGAGCCTCCGGTAAGACCGGCAAAAAAATCCCTTTTCTTTCTCCCGGGGCTTTTATATCCTGATGACAAGGTTAAAATGCCGGGGCGGAGTTCAAGCCGCCTGCCGATAACAACACAGCGCAAAAGCCATGAAAATTTTCCAGCCAGGCGCGACTCCGGCGCTCCGGACGCCGGCGGCGCTCATCTTTCTTGCGGCCGTGACCCTGCTGGCCTATGCCAACACCTTTGAAGCGCCGTTTGTCTTTGACGACATGATCAACATCACCAAAAACCCCCGACTCCGGATGACCGGGCTGACGCCGGAAGCGCTGGCCCGGATATTTGAAAGCCCGGGGTTTCGACCCCTGGCTGACTTCAGCTTTGCCGTCAACCATTTCCTCCACGGCTATGATGTCAGGGGTTATCACGCCGTCAACCTGGTTATCCATATCATCACGGGCCTGTTGATATTTCTGGTCAGCCGGCAGACCCTGCGTCTGTGCGATTGCGGAGACGCGCTGACGCCTTTTTTCGCCGCGGCCCTGTGGCTGGTCAATCCGGTTCACACCCAGTCGGTCACCTATATCGTCCAGCGCATGAATTCCCTGGCCGCCATGTTCTACCTGCTGGCGCTGTTCTGCTACATCCAGGCCAGGATAATGGCCGGAGCAGGGAAAAACCGCTTGCCTCAGTTCCGCCTTTACGCCCTCTGCCTGGCAGCCGGCATCCTGGGCCTGGCCTCCAAGGAAACGGTCGCCACGTTGCCGGTCATTCTCCTGCTGTACGAATGGTTCTTCTTCCAGGACCTGTCCCGCGCCCGGTTAAAAACAAAAATCTTCTGGATATTTCCCGCGGTTCTGACGATTATCGCCCTGTCCTTTTTCTACCTGGGGGAAAATCCGGTAAACAGCCTCCAGACCATGTACTCAAAACGTGAATTTACCATTGGCCAGCGGCTGCTGACCGAAGCCAACGTGATCGTCTATTACCTTTCCCTGCTGTTGTTTCCCCATCCGGCGCGGCTCAACCTGATTTACGACTTTCCCCTGTCCCGCGCGCCGACGGATCCGGTTTTTACCGCCCTGGCCATAACCTCCCTGTCCGCGCTGTTGATCGCGGCCGCTTACTCGGCCGGGAAACACCGCCTGCTCTCCTTCGCGGTCTTGTGGTTTCTGATCACCCTGGTCATCGAATCCTCGATCATTCCCCTGCAGCTGGTCTTCGAACATCGAACCTACCTGCCCTCCGTGTTCCCGGTGATCGGACTTACCTGGCTGGCGTCTTCTCATGTCCGGCCTAAAGCCGCGGCTCTCGTTTTTCTATGCTTTGCCGTCGGCGCCTGCGGCCTGTGGACATACAAGAGAAATTCCATCTGGACGGATAATGTTTTGCTGTGGAAAGATGTCGTCAATAAAACACCTGAAAAGGCCATGCCCTACAATAATTTCGGCTTTTCCCTGCTGGTGAATGGAGAAACCGACCAGGCCATCGCGCCCCTTTGCCGGGGGCTTGAGCTGGATCCATCCTATCCGAACATCCGCAATACCATGGCCATCGCCTTGCATCTGACCGGCAACTCTAAAAAAGCCCTGCGGCACTGCCGCGCGGCGATTGAACTCAATCCCGGATCCGTTGAACCCAGAATCACGCTGGGATTCATCCTGCGGGAACAGGGCCGGCTGGAACAGGCCGCCGCATGTTTTACTCGGGTGCTGGCCGAAGATCCGGACAGCTTCGCGGCCATCATAAACATGGGGTTGATTGAACAGGAAAAAAACGCCCCCGGCGCCCTGTCCTGGTTTCAAAAAGCAGTTAATATCAATCCCGCCAGCAACAAAGCCCTGTTTTACCTGGGCTCCTGTCTGGCGCTGAACGATCGATCGGATGAAGCCGTTCACTTCCTGAAAAAATCCCTGCGTCTGGAAGAAAATAATTACAAGGTCCATTGCATGCTGGCCGCCGTTCTGCTAAAACAGCGGAAAATCGACGCAGCCATCGACCATTACGGGCGCGCGCTTGATATCGCCCCGGCCTGTTCCGTTGCCAGCCTCAGCCTGGCCGGGGCCCTGTTTGAAAAAGGCGACGCCCGCCAGGCGATAGATTGCCTGAACGATGCCGTGAAAAACTCCCCGGAAGACGCCGCTTTATTGTGGCACGTCGTTTTACTGCTGGCCGAGAACGGCCGATTCGATGAGGCCGTCGAGCACATGGAATCCCTGACCGCGTTGGTCCCGGATAATCCGAAGCTGTTATACAACCTGGCCTGTCTTTACGCGCGCCGGAACGACAAGGACAAAGCCGTGGAAAAACTGAAGCAGGCCGTAAGCAAAGGATACAGGGACTGGCCGCTTCTGCGGACCGACAAAGACCTTGAAAATATATACGACACACCGTATTATCAAAATTTTATTCTAAAAAAATAGGTTTGTCTCCGGATTGGTTGCAACTAATCGATTGGATAATTTTTAATAATGAAGTCTTTCCGACCAGTCACGATTTCGGCGTTCCGGACGCCGGCGGCACTACTCTTTCTGACGGCCGTCGCCCTGCTGGCCTACGCCAGTACTTTTGAGGCGCCGTTCGTGTTTGATGACCTGCCCAACATAACCGAAAACCCCCATATCCGGATGACCGCCATAACCCCGGAACGGATCGCGGACATCCTCAACAGCCCCAACCCCAGGCCCCTGGCCAACCTCACCATGGCTTTCAATTATTATTTTCATCGTTATGATGTGCGCGGTTACCACGCGGTCAACTTTCTCATCCATTTATGCACGGCGTTGCTGGTATTCCTGGTGGCCCGGCCGACCCTGCGTTTGTGCGGCATAGAGAATATGATACCGCCGCTTTTGGCCGCGACCCTGTGGGTGGTCAACCCGGTTCACACCCAGTCGGTCACCTATATCATTCAGCGCATGAATTCCCTGTCGACCATGTTCTATATGCTGGCCTTGTTCTGCTACATCCAGGCCAGGATAAGCGCGACAGCCGGCCGGAGCCTCATCCGCCGTCGTCTGTTTTACGCTCTCTGCCTGATCTCCGGAATTTTC
>CAYSMV010000218.1:0-3716 GCA_964432245.1 uncultured Desulfobacterales bacterium | reverse complement strand
CGCGCTCAGGCATTGTTTTTAAAATATAACGTGAAGTTTTATGATGATCGAGGATTGAAAGAATTGTCGCTTCAACCATGGTTTCAAACTCGGGTTGTTTCACGGTGCCGTTTGCCAGCATGGTTTTTAAGGCTTGCTGCCGCTGCGTCAGCTCCGGGCTTGATTCCTGACCGGTCCAGAGGGCCTTCAGTGTGTCGTTTAATATATTTTGGAATTCTTTCGGGGCGGCATCCGCCGCCGCGGGGATGGCGAGTTGCCCCGCTGTAACCAACAGCAAGATAAAGGAAAACAGAATCAGAGCCCGGGTGTTTCCGGAGCGCACGTCAAAAACAGCCATAATCACGCCTCCTTCTGCTTTATGCTTTTTTTGTGATACGTGATCAGCCTTATAGCAAGTCTGTCGGATCAATCAGAGTCTTCTTGCTGGTGAACCGCAGCAGGTATAAGGACAGATCCGGAACATATGTTATTAGAATAAGACCGATGACAAGGATAATAAAAAAAGGAATAACGGATTTTAAAATTACCGGAAAAGCTTTGTTGAATTTTATAGATGAAATAAACAGGCTCATCCCGATGGGCGGGGTAATAAAACCAAGTTCCATGTTGGCAAGGAATATGATGCCCAAATGAACAGGGTCGATGCCGTATTTTATGGCGATGGGAACAACAATCGGTACGACTATCGCGCAGGCTGAAAAGATATCCATGGCCGTGCCGACAAAAAGAAGAAAAACATTCAGGAGCAGGAGAAAGACGTATTTGTTGGTAATATGGCTGCATATCAGTTCAAACAGCTTGTCCGGAATCGAAAGCGTCACGAAGACATCCGTCAGCCCCAGCGCCATCCCCACGATTATCAGGATGGAGCCGTTCATGATCATGCTGCGGCGGATAACGGTGATCAGTTTGCTCGCGGTCATGTCTTTGGTGATGAACATCTCGACCAGCAACACGTATACGGCTACGACCGCCGCGGCTTCGGGAGCAGAGAATATCCCGCCCAGGATTCCGCCGATAACAAAAAAAGGCAGCGGCAATTCCCACATGATATCTCTGGTTGAAGCCGCTATTTCCGACCAAGAAATTTGTTTATGTCTGGTGTATTTTATGCCGAAAAAGAAGGAGTATGCCCATAGCAGTACCATTAAAACTACTCCGGGGATAAGTCCGGCGATGAACATGTCTTCGACATTGATCGGGGTCTGCTGACTGGCGATAACGCCGTAAAGAATAAGCGGCAGGCAGGGCATAAACAAAGTGCCCAGGCTGCCGCCGGTGGTGATAAGGCCTAAAGTGAAATTTTCCGGATAGTTGTCCTGGCGAAACGCCGGATAAAGCAGTGTGCCGATGGCGACTATCGTTATGGCGCTCGCTCCGGTGAAGGCGGTGAAGATGGCGCAGGCGATCAACGCCACCAGGCATAACCCGCCGGGCAACCAGCCGATAAGGGAATTGGTGAAACGCAGCATTTTTTCGGGAACCCGGCTGTCGGCCAGCAGGTACCCTGAAAAGATAAAGAGCGGGATCGCCACGAAGACAGGCATGGTGGTAAGCCTGTAAAAATCCGTAAACAGCGTGGCCGGGGTTATGTCGAGGACAAAATAAAAATTCGCAAAAGCCGCGCTGCCGATAATGATAAACAAGGGCTCTCCGAATACCGCCAGCAGGATAAGCCCTAATATTATGAAGCTCACTTTGTCTCCATTTCTGCTATCGCATTATTGCTGGTTTTTTTTTGCTTTTATATCCATTAAATCAGTTAAGAAACACGTGAAAAATTTAAATGACATGGAAAGAAAACAGATGGGAAATATAAGGGCGATAACCCACTCCGGCGTGTGTATGGCCTCTTCTATTTTGCCGACGCTTTTGGCTACCAAGACGTAGTGCATGGCAAAAGAACAGAACGCGAGACATGCCAGGCTGGCAATAAGGGTTAGAACAGCGTTCAGGTATTTATTGTAGGGAAATTTGAGAATACCCTGAAAAAGATCGATATTAATATGGCTTCTTTCAAAACTTGTGGTGGCAATGCTGGCCCCCAGCATGGCCAGTATAAGCAGCGCTACATTATTATAGACGGCCATCCAGATAATGGAGTAAGAAAAGAAATTCCGTAATATTACCTGGCTGAACGCAAACACGGAAAGCGATAACAGGAGAACGACGATCGCCGTCAGTTCAATGTTGTAAATGATCTTTTCGATTTTGCGCAGAATTTTCATTTTTTGTTACAGGTCCCCCTTCTGCTTCAGCAAAGATTTAGCCTTTGACTTGGCAATCTGGTTCAGCAGCTCTACTTCCGGCATCTGGCCCTCCGGGGCGTTAATGACGCTGAGCAGGGTGGCTTTGGCGTCATTTTCGTCGGTAACATAGAATCTGGCGTAAAAGACTTTAGGCAGAAGGAACTGCCCGTTATTTTTTTCGAAAATGGTTTCAAACGCCTTTAAGGCTTTTTTCTTGTCGCCACCGAAAGTCTCCGGGAGCATGCTGTTAACGGTTCCGACGAACATGTGCGCGAATCCGTAGAAATAGTCGCCATCGATTTCAATAACATGGTTTATCATTGAGTTAACCGGGGCAAGGTCAATGGCTATCATCGGATCGCCGGCGTTTAACAGCACATTGGCCCCCATGCACGCGGCAGTCCACAAAAGGGGCGGAATAAATTTTTTACTTTTTATTGTTTTCGCGGCCTCACCCACGCTTTTCCCTTGTTCAAGTGCCTTTCTGAAGCCCCGGTGCTGTTTCAACGACCGTATTCCGACTTCGGTTCCCCGGCTATATAACGTTGTGGCTTGCTCAGGATTTTCGTCTTCGATCATCATCCCCAGGCCCGTATAGGCTTTTGTGGCCATTGTCAACAACAGCATGTCGTTGGGCGATGTCTCCAGCATTCCTTCCAGCAGCAGGATCTGTCCCGGGAGCCCTTCTTTAACCAAGTCAAGATTTTTCTGTTGGAAAAGGGCTACTTCGATGTTTTCTATGGCGGGATGCGCGATTTTTATCCCTGAACGAAGCATGGAAGTGCATCCCGAAACCATTGCCAGAAGAACTGCGACGGCAGACATACACGCCATCTTTTGTTTAAATGAGGCCATGTTGATCTCCCTTTGTGTTAATGTTTTTATAAACGCCCGTGCAAACCGCAGCTTATCTTCATCTGAGCGGATTTAATCTTGTTTTTTATTTGTGATTGTGTGGTCACTGTATCGGAGAAAGTCAAGGTGGTCAATCCATTTTAAAGCGCATTTCGAAAATCCTGGTTTTGAACAAATTTAAGCAGATTCTTCTGATCCTGTAACCATAATATTGACTAAATAAAGGTCATTAGTTATATTTGTCAATACTTTTTCGATTTACATCCGATAATCAAAGATACCGCGAAATTTTGAATAAAGGTTTATCTCTTGTCGTCTTACGAATTTCTATGTTATTTTTTTATAAGCGCCCCGACCGGGCATGGCCCCGAACCGACCCTATAACTTGTGGTTAAATGATTATGTGTTTAGCGTTCCACTTATCCATTTTCAGGACCAGTCCTGGAAGAAACATATTCTGTTACTTAGTTTCCATCCATAAATGGCCTTTTTCCGCAATCTCTGCGTCAAACAGCGGGCTTGCTTGTGCGGCGTACGTCCAGTACGCCTCCGCGCAATCCCTTGTTCTCCTTGACCTTGCGAAAAAATCCACATTTCTGGATTGGAAACCTA
>CAYSMV010000217.1:0-1985 GCA_964432245.1 uncultured Desulfobacterales bacterium | reverse complement strand
GTCTGCCGGTACCCTTCGGCCACGCAATCCAGCAGCGCCACGTCCACCATGTCCCGGATATAGGCCCCCAGGCAGGCGATACCCATGGGGGGCGCCACCGTGGTGTCAATGAGTTTCACGTCATACATGGGCGGAAAGATCAGCATTACCCGTCGAATGGGCCGCAAGGATTCCGGAAAATCGGCCATCTGTGCAATCCTTTTTCTGCTTGTGGCTGAAAAAATATGAGAAGTCGTTTTTATGGCCATGATGTATAGCAAGGCCGCCTTTATGTGTCAATATACTTATGACGGCTATAGATAAACGAACGGATCGTCACCAGGACAAGTAGCTTTAGATGAGGCGGGATAATGATTGAACGCCGGTTACCTTCATGTTATGTTGATTCAAAAATTTGATGGCTTCGTAAAAGTCCGATTACCGCGTCCCTCGGAATTTCAGGTACTGTTCAGTACGCTGTGTTTCCTGGAATTTGTGACGCCTTGACCGCAAATTTTTTATTTTGCCGTTTAATTTTGACTTTTTACGCGTTTATCAAATTTGGTGATCGAAGAAGAACCGGATTTAACAACAGAGGGAAGGATGCCGGTAGAACACGGAAAACGTCCTGTCCGGCGGGTAATGCTGATTTTTCCGCCCATGATGGACGCCAAATTGCTGGCGGATACGATGGCGTGTCCACCGATGGGCATCGCCTCGCTGGCGGCGTACATAAGGGATATTGTTGATGTTAAGCTGCTGGATTGTCTGGCGGAAGGTTACTGGACAAGAACGTCGGTGAATTATGATCTCATGCGGGTCGGACTCGATTATGATGAGATTATTGCCCGCATCCGGGACTATGGGCCTGATCTGGTGGGATTGTCCTGTATTTTTTCCAATCAGATCGCCTGCGTCCGGGTACTCAGTCGGCGCATCAAAAACGAAATCAGCCCGGATATACTGGTGGTGACGGGGGGCACGCATCCTTCTTTCCTGCCGGAAAAAACGCTGGTGGAAACGGATGTGGACATCATCGTGCGGGGGGAAGGCGAACTGGGCCTTTATGAGGTTATTCGGGCGCGTAATCAGGGCCGGGGGCTGGAGAGTATCGACGGCATCGCCTATCGCGACAGGGACAAAACGGTTGTCCGTCAGCGGACGACCTGGATTGAAGACCTGGACAGCCTGCCGTTCCCGGCCCGGGATCTGCTGCCCATGGAGAAATATTTCGCCATTAAACAGCCCATGGGGCTGCACTGGCGGAAAATCAGGAACACTCCTATTGTCTCCAGCCGGGGGTGTCCTTATAAATGTGCCTTCTGCTCATCGCATTTTCATTGGGGCGGCCGTTTCCGCAAAAGATCTGTCGACAATGTGCTGGATGAAATCGAACATCTGCGCGCAACATATGATGTGCAGGAATTAAAATGGCAGGATGATAACATGACGGCTGACAAAAAACGCGCGGAATTGATTTTTCAGGGAATGATCGATCGTGGCCTGGTTATGCCATGGAACACACCCAACGGGATTGCTTTGTGGACATTGGACGATGACATGCTGAGGCTCATGAAAAAAAGTGGCTGCTTTGAGATCACACTGGCGGTGGAGTCAGGAGATCCGGTTTCGTTTAAAAAATATGTGGGTAAACCGTTTACCTTTGAAAAAGCGAAAGAGGTGGCGCGTCTTGCCAGAAAACATCAAATTGCGACAGCTGCTTATTTTATCGCCGGTTTCCCTAACGAAACAACGGAACAGGTCAAACGGTCCATGAAATTCGGACTGGAGCTGAAGGTAGACTATCTGATCCCTTTTGTTTATAACCCTTTGCCGGGATCGGCGCTATGGCGGGAGTGCCTGGAAAAAGGGTATATCGACGACAGTTACCAATATGAAGAAGCCAATAATTATTATATTCCCGGATCGATGATTAATGAAAAGGTGTTTGACAGGGATGCCGCTGTTTACATTATGGCAATGACATATTTGAAAAATTTATTGAA
>CAYSMV010000216.1:0-11624 GCA_964432245.1 uncultured Desulfobacterales bacterium | reverse complement strand
TTCAAATCGGTCAGCTGGGCATTCTGCTTTACCGTCAGCTTGTAAAGGCGTCTGTTCTCAGCTACCAGTTGATATTTTTCGAACGCGCGATTGATATCGCTTTTGATTACCTCATTTTTCCAGGGCTTTATAATGAAGCAGAATAACCCCAGGCGATTGATGGCGTCGACCGCGTTGTCCAGGGTCGCGTGTCCGGTCAGCAGCATGAGAATCGCGTCCGGATTGATTTCAGAGGCTTTCTCGAGAAATTTCAGGCCGTCCATTTCCGGCATCATCAAATCGGATGCCACCACCCCGATCTTTTCCTTTTCAAGGATATCCAGCCCTTCCCGGCCGGAAGTCGCCGTGAAAATACGATATCCTTCATTCTCCAACAAACGTTTCAGGCTGTACAACACGTTTTTTTCATCATCAACAATCAAAAGGCCGTTGTTGTTCCCCATGATCTTTTTCTCCCATGAAAAATATTGACAAAAAATCAACTATGCTTTGCGGGGAGCCGCACGATGAATACCGTTCCGGCATTCTCCGCGGTCGTCTCTTTTTCCAGAATTCCTTTGTGGTCCCGGACAATGGCCCGCGCCGTCTGCACGCCATAGTCCGCTGCCCTCCAGGGGTCAGTCGCCGCCAGGCAGGAATCGTCATCGTCCGGGACGTGCGGGCAGTTTTCGACGTCTCCGCCGCCGGCAATGCGTACCGATACATACCCGCTACCGTTGGATGTGGTAATGTCAATTCTGCCGTTTTCCTTGATAGCGAGGGCCGCCCGGAGCAATAGGGTTAAAAAAACCTGATGAAGTTGATCGGAATGCCCATGAACGGCCGAAAGATTACCGTATGATTTATTGACTTTCGCCTTGTATTTCAATTCATTCCATATAACGTTCAGCGTGGTGTCAAGGCAGGCATTGATATCGATATCAACCGGCCGGTTGCTGTAGTCGTTTAACACTTGTTGAATATCCCGAATCAGCGTCTTTATTCGGTCCAACCCTTCCCGGCATTCTTCCAGAAGCGGGGGGATATCGGATATCATATTATCAAGACCAGCTTGCGAGTCGACCGGTTCCGGGGAGGGAAGGGGGCCTTTCAGGGCATAATCCCGGTTGCGGTGAATCTGTACGCTTAGTTTGCGACAATAATCGGTCAGCACGGACAGATTGCTGGAGACAAACCCCAGCGGGTTATTGATTTCATGCGCGATGCCGGGCAAGAGACGGCCGATCGCGGCCGTCTCTTCCAGGTTCGCGATTCGCATGTATGCCCGACTGAGCGAATCGGCTAATGTCAATATCCGTCCGGCCGTTTTTATGCTTTTTATGATTTCATGCCGTCTGACGACCGGACCGCTGAGAACTTCATCCGCGCCGGCATTAAGATAAGCCTTACCGGCGACTTCATCATCCGGACATCTGATAATAATAATGTATATGCCGTCGGAAACCTCTTCGATATTGAGTTCGCCCGGAACACCCTTCCGACGGATACGCTTTAACAGGGGGAGGCATCTCAGACCCGGTATGGCGCAGTCGAGAATAATCATTTGATAGACGCCCGTATTGATCATTTCTTCGGCCAGCGAGGCATCATGCGCCTCCGTGTATGAGAAGTTAAAGCCGGCCTCTTCGATTATCGGGGCCGTTCTTCGTTCTTTTTCGACAATCAGCGCCTTCATCATATATTTTTTAAACTCCGGAAGTTGTTTTTTTCGGGTTTTGTCATGAAATAATGCAAGGCATGTGCCAACCGGATATAGAAAAATAAATAAACAAAATCAAAATATTAAAAAAAGGAGAATCCGTCGGCTGGCGCGCAGGTTCTCTTATGCAGGACTTGTCCCGTGATGCAAAACACAGGTTACTTCGACTCGTGAAACATCGGGGAAAGAGGTCCCCTGTAATTTGTACTTGCCATGTTATCCGGGGGACGTTACGGAAGGCTATGACGCAGGGGGAGATGATTCACGGCAAGTGTTCGTGTCTCTGCACCATGCTGATTTAAGCAAAAGATCCATGGTGCGGCTGTTGATCCGTCTGGGTATATTTTGTTTCGGCAGGGGGTTGAGCGTAACTTTCGCTTTCTCGTCGGTTTTCAGTATTTCCATGGCCGCTTCTTCGCCGGTCATATCCCCAAAAACAGCCTCGTACAGAATGCCCCCCTTGAACAGAAACGTCCCTTTTTTGTCATTGGCCAGGGTAACATCCAGCGCACATGATTTTTCATCCATTTCGATCAACTGGAGAAAACTGGGGATGGAGATGCCGCGTACGGTTCCGGCGGGCGATTTCGTCTTGATTCCTTTTCTGATAATATGAAGCAGTTCGTAGAGTTTAAATGGTTTGCGAACCAAACAGAGAAGATTGTCCGGCAGCATTCTGATGATATTTTCCGTTGCGTATCCCGTCATGGCAATACACAAAACGCGCGGATATCGTTCATTGATATATGCAAGCAGGGTCAGTCCGTCCGTTTGCGGCATCACCAAATCGGTGATGAGCAGATCGACATTCGTTTCCTTCATCAGATTTATGGCTTTGCCGCCGTCGTTGGCCGTAATTACGCGGAATTCATCCCTGAACCGGGAAAGAAATCCATGCATCTTCTCCAATATCTGCTTATTGTCATCTACGATAAGAATTGTATCCAATGAACGCCTCGTCTTGTTGTTTGACTGTTTTTAATTCAGAGTCACCCCGGCCCCCGAGCCGGGGTCCAGATTCCGTCACCCCGGCCCCCGAGCCGGGGTCCAGAAAAAATGAATAATATCAATTTTATACTGGATTCCGGGTCAAGCCCGGAATGACGATGGTAAGGACTTTTTACGATTACAAGACTTTTTACGATTTCATCAATTAAGAAGTTCCGCATTTTTCTCGCCCTGTTATTTTAAATAATACCTGCAAAAGAGATGCCATGTTTCTGTTCGGAAGAGTTGTTTTTATAAATCAGTGCGTTGTCGCTTAAGCGAAAATATATTTTGAGTAAAGGAGTGTTCCGCAAAACAGGAATAGTTCCGTAAAACAGGAAACCGGCAGATAGGCCTGTCGGGGAAGGACATTATTGAATATTATATTTTTTCAATAAAGTATAAAGACGGGAACGGGAAAGCCCGGAGATCCGGCATGCCTCGGAAACGGCACCGCCGGTGGTCCGCGTCAAGTTCGTCAAATAATCCTGCTCCGCCCGCGCCAGAGCCTGATCCCGGAATTTTTTCAATGTCGGCAGGGCCGGGGATATACTTTCCGCCCGGACTTTCGGGCCGGGTCCATCCACGCGTTGCCGGGCCTGATGAACGCGGATCTCTTCCGGCAGATGCCGGCTGTATAACATGGGCGCGTATCGCGCCACACTCAGGGCGCTTTCGATGGCGCTGATTAATTCCCGGACATTACCGGGCCAGGAGTAGGCCGCCAGGGTTTCGAAGAAATCCGGGGATACGCTTTTTATTTCAATCGCTTCGCGTTCGCAAAAGGCGTGGATACAATTGACGGCCAGTTCCCGGTAATCGTTCTTTCGATGCCGAAGTGGCGGCAGCTTGATGGAAAACGTCCTGATGCGGTAAAGCAGGTCCTTGCGGAACGTTCCCTCACCCACCATTTTATTGAGATCGCGATGGGTGGCGGCAATCAACCTGAAACCGCACTCGACTTCTTTCTCGGAGCCCACCGGACGGACCCGTTTTTCCTGAAGAACCCGCAGAAAACTTTTTTGCATCTCCAGGGACAGTTCCCCCACTTCATCGAGGAAAAGGGTGCCGCCGTCCGCTTCCCGGATCAACCCCTTCCGGTCCCGATCGGCGCCCGTAAAGGCGCCTTTGGCATGACCGAAAAGAATACTTTCCGCCAGGGTCTCCGGGAGAGCGGCGCAATCCACCGGCACAAATCTGCCGTTCGCCCACCGGCTGTTGAGATGTATGGCCCGGGCGAACAGCTCTTTTCCGGTCCCGGTTTCCCCGGTCAACAGAACGTTGATATCGGAGGCGGAGGCCAGGGCGGCCTGTTCCAGGCACTCCGTAATGGCCGGGCTGGATCCGATGATATGTTCCCGTTTCATGACCAGCGGGCAACGAGCGCGGTTTTTCTGCTCACGAAACTGAAGGGCGCGCTTGATGTGCAGGGCGAGCTGTTCCATCACCGGCGGTTTTTCCACGTATGCCCAGGCCCCGCTCCGGGTAGCCATCTCGGCGCCGTCCGCGTCTCCCTGGCCGGTAATAATGATGACTTCCGGTTCCCCGTGTCCTTTAAGAATATTCGGCACTGCTTCCAGGCCGTTACCATCCGGTAACCGCACATCCAGCAGGACCAGATCGAATATGCCTTCCCGGATTTTTTTAAACCCGTCCCCGAGGGTCACGGCATACGCGGCCTGATGTTCCATTCGTGATACCGCCCGGGAAAAGACCCGGCAGATACTTTCATCGTCATCGATTATCAGGATCTCGGCCACGTTTCTCCCCTGAAAAAGCCGGAACACGTTCATCCGGAAATCATGGCGCGCCGACATCGCCGTTCGCGGACGCAACGCGATATTCAGCTATCCAGCAATGCCCTGATCGTCCGGGCCATTGTCGTCGAGGTAAAAGGCTTATGAATAAAGGGGATACCTTGTTCCCTTACCTCTTCGTAAAGCGCGCTGTCGGTATAACCGGACATTAACAGAACCTTCAGATCCGGCTGGTCGCTCAGCAGGGTCCTGGCTAAATCAAGGCCGTTTATTCCCGGCATGACCATATCGGAAAGCAGCAATTTGATCGGAAGATGATGAGTCCTGAAAAGAAGTTGCGCCTCCTGGCCGTTACCGGCCGCCAATACGCTGTATCCGAAGCGGCTGAGCATTATTTCTATTATTTTTCTGACCCGTTCCTCATCTTCTACCAGTAATATCGTTTCGTTTCCACACAGACCGATCGTCCCGCTGTGTTTTCCATCCCCGGTGAGAGTCTGCCCGGCATAAGCGGGAAGAAAAATTTTTATCGTGGTTCCCTTGCCGAGCTCACTATATATCTGAATATTACCGTTGTTCTGTTTGACGATGCCGTAGACTGTGGACAGTCCCAGTCCCGTTCCCTTGCCTTTTCCCTTGGTAGTAAAAAAAGGCTCGAATACCCGCGATTGAATCTCCGGGGACATCCCCGTCCCCGTATCCGTTATATTGATCAGAACATAGTTGCCCGGCGCCAGTTCCACCGGACTGAGAGGGTCGTTTTTGCTTAAGTCCACGGTGGCCGTCTCGATGGCCAATTTGCCGCCGGTAGGCATGGCATCGCGGGCATTGACGGCGAGATTCATGATTATCTGTTCCGTCTGTCCGGGGTCTATTTTCACCGCGGCAAGTTCCTCAGCGAGAAACAATTCCAGTTCTATATCCTCTCCGATAAGCCGTTCCAGCATTTTTCTGATCTCTGATATTTTTGCATTGAGGTCGACTATTTCGGGACGACTGGGCTGCTTCCGGCTGAAGGCCAGCAATTGCCGGGTTAATCCGGCGGCCCTGTCCGCTGCTTCTTTTATTTCCAGAATGATTTCACGGCGAGGGTCTTGTTCTTCAAAGTCCATAAGGGCGCAATCGGCATTACCGATGATCGTGGTAAGCAGGTTGTTGAAATCATGGGCGACGCCGCTGGCCAGTCGGCCGATGCTTTCCATTTTCTGGGAATGCATTAACTGCGCTTCCAACGCGTCCTGGCGGGTAATATCCTGGCAGACAACCAGTTGTTCTTTCGAGGCCAGAACAATGGAAACAAATAAAACGATTTTTTCGGAGCCATCTTTACAGGTCACCCGGTATTTTCGGGGAAATGTCATGCCGGGTCCGGCCTGTTCGAAGTCTTCCCGCCATGATTCCATAACCTGTTGCCGGTACTCCATGTTGGGAAAGGCCTTTCCAAACCAGTCTGCCTCGGTCTCGATATCGTTTAGCGCATATCCGAACATATCGGCAAATTTCGGATTAATATATTCAACCCTGCCGTCGGGACCGATCAGAAATATTCCCAGGGGTATTTCTTCAACCAGCGTCCGGAATTTTTCTTTTTCATTGGCAAGCGCTTTTTCAGATTCAACGGTCTGGGTAATATCATTGCCCACGAAGACGATGTTTTTCAAATTGCCCCCGGCATCACGGATTGAATCGAAATTACCCTGAAGGTAATGAATATCGCCGTTTATATCCAGCGCCCTGTATGTCAAGCCGAGAATTTTATCGATTTTACCGGCAATCCCTTTGGCCAATATCTCGGCCAGGTTGTCGGCATCGTCCGGATGGATGAAGTCAAAACCGGAACGGTTCAAAAGGTCTTCGGGTCGGTATCCTAATAATGATTGATGCGAAGGACTGACAAGTTCGTATTTGCCTTCCCGGTTCATAATCGATACCAGAGAGTAGGTATGATCTATGATCATTCTCAGCTTTTCGCTTTTTTCCCGCAGATCCAGCTCAGCCTTTTTATGCTCAGTAACATCCCAGATAAAGCCCTCCACGTGCCAGGTCCCGTCTTTCCAGACCCCGATGCCCTGCTCCCAGACCCATTGTTCTTTTTTCTGGCGGGTAAACAACCGGTAGGATATCTGATAGCGGGTGGCCCGGCAAAGAGCTTCCTGCACGGCATGCCACACCCGGTCACGATCTTCCGGATGAATTAAATCGGCAAAAGCCACGGCCGTATTGTCCACCAGATCTTCGGAATGGTAGCCCGTTAAAAGGGAACAACCTTCACTGACAAACTCCATGGTCCAGCACCGGTCGTTTTTGCAACGAAATATCATGCCGGGCAGGTTTTGCATCAAATCGGAGACATGATGCCCCGGATAAAGAGGATCGGCTTCGCGAAGGCCTTTGCCTTCCGTCTTTCGCCGTTGCGTTAAAGCGTTATGAATCATGAAACTCAGGTCATCGAGGTCTGACTTGACGACGAAACCGCGGCACCCGGCCTCAAAATATTCCGCATCGTTTGTTTCATCGGGAGAGCCGGTAAGGAAGAAAAACAGCGTTTGCGGCAACCGTTCCCGCGCCAGTTTGAGAGCGGCCGTGCCGTCAAACCGGGTCAGTTGGTAATCAGCGACAATAACCGCCGGTTGAAAAGATTCCAGGGCCGCGGAAAATTCTTCCCACGTTTTCACTTGAAGGAATTTGCAGATTCCCAGTCTTTTGTTGATGGACGCTTCGATCATTCCGGCTTCAGCAGGTATTTCAACGGCGATAAGAATTCGTATCCATTTATCCATCAGTCTTCCGGCAGCCTCTATGTTCAGGAATTATAATAATTTTAAATTTGACGGCCTGGTGACAAGTGATTACATCGTCATTCCGCAGAGGCCGGAATCCAGAGCTGTCTGATTTTTACTGGATCCCGGCTTTCGCCGGGAAGACGGAAAAAGGATATTTGCGACTTTCCAACCAAGATTACCATAAATCGCCGATACAGTCAATATATACCAATCATCAATCCCTCAGCGCTTCTCTTATTTTTCCGGCCAGGTCTTTTTTATTAAACGGTTTCTGGATGAAATTGACGCCATCTTCCAGGATGCCTTGACGGGCGATGACGTTGGCGGTATAGCCCGACATGAACAGTACCCTGATATCCGGATACAGGCTTCGCAGTTTTCCGGCCAGATCCCGGCCGTTCATCTCCGGCATGACCACGTCGGTCATCAGCAGGTCGATGTTCCCCCCGTATTCCGCGGCCGTTTTCAAGGCGGCTTTCGGATTTAATGCCGCCAGGACGGTGTATCCCAGGCTGGTCAGAATTTTTCCGGCCAGCTTCAGAACCGCGTTTTCATCCTCCACCACCAGAACGGTCTCGCCATGACCGGCCGGTATATCAACCGGGTGCTGTTCTTCGACCACTTCCGCCGCTCCGGAATGGCGCGGCAGATAAATTTTAAAGGTGGTACCCTGTCCCGGTTCGCTATAGACATTAATAAAACCGTTGTTCTGCTTGACGATGCCGTATACCGTGGCCAGACCCAGGCCGGTTCCTTCGCCGATGTCCTTGGTGGTAAAGAACGGTTCGAACAGCCTGTTAATGGTTTCCTTGTCCATGCCGCGGCCGTTATCGCTTACCGATATCAGGACAAAGTCTCCGGGGGTAAAGTCGGCATGTTCGGCACAGTAATTTTTTTCCAGGACGACGTTGTCGGTTTCTATGGTTATTTTACCCGCGCCGCCGATGGCGTCCCGGGCGTTGACCAGAAGGTTGGCCAGGATCTGGTCGATCTGGGCCGGATCCATGTAAACATACCATAAACCGGCGCCGGGATGCCAGGTCAGGGCAATATTCTCGCCGATGAGCCGCCGCAGCATCTTGAACATTTTTTCCACGGTTTCATTGATGTGCAATGCTCTGGGCATGATGGTCTGTTTGCGGGCAAAGGCCAGTAGTTGCCGGGTAATTTCGATGGAACGCCGGCCGGCGTCAAAGATTTCCTTTAAATCTTCATACAGCGGGTCATCGGGGGAAATTCTTTCCAAAACCAGTTCAGTGTATCCCAGTATCACGTTAAGCATGTTATTGAAATCATGGGCAACGCCTCCGGCCAGGCGTCCGATGGCTTCCATTTTTTGAGACTGGAGCAACTGGTCCTGAAGCTTGTCCCGCTCCGCCTCGGCCTGCTTACGTTCGGTGATGTCCCAGACCACGGAGACCATCAACTCCGTGCCCGCAATCGGCACATTCATGGCCTCGATAAAGGTGGTTTCCTTCCCCTGGCGGACGATTGGCACTTCGACCCAATGCATGCACCTCGGGTCCTCGGAGGCGCAGTCTTCCAACACTCTTTCTTTTATTTTTTCTCTGAAGCCGGGGTCCTCATAAACAGCGTCCCAGAAAGTGTCCGGCCCGGTTAACTCCTCTCTTGTGGTACGGTAAAACTTTGGAAAATTATCGTTCATATAGGCAAACGTCACGTCAGGATCGACAGAGTTTACGGCGATTCCGATCGGGAGACTGTCCAGGATCGTTCGGATGTAAAGTTCGTTTTCCCGCAATTCCTTTTCAATCTGCTTACGTTCGGTGATGTCGCGCGCTATGGCCCACATGCTGGCCGGCTGGTTCGCCTCGTTCCGGATCAAAAAAGCCCGCAATTCGACCGGGAAAACGGTCCCATCTTTTCGGCGATATTCTTTTTCATAAAGATCCGAAAAGCCCCTGGTCATTATCTGCTCTTCCACGATAGCGGCTTCAACGGCATGCCATTTATCCGGGGTCAGGTCCTGGTAGGTCAGCCCTCGCAGCTCCTCATCGGTATAACCCAGCATGGCTTGGCAGGCGGGGTTATATTCCTGAATCACGCCCGTCATATCAACCGACATAAAGGCGTCCGTCATGCCCTCAAACAGACGCCGGTATTTCCGTTCCGAATCCAGCAGGGCTTTCTGCGCCTCTCGCTCCCGGGTCTGGTCCCGGAATACCAGTACTACCCCGATGACGGCGTCGGCATGATCACGAATGGGGGCGCCGCTGTCGGCGATGGGACGCATGGTGCCGTCCCTGGCGATGAGGATCGTGTGATTGGCCAGCCCCACCACCATTCCTTCGCGCAGCACTCTGGTTACCGGGCTTTCAACCGTTCGTCCGCTTTTTTCGTTGACAATGCGGAAAATTTCTTCAAGGGGCCTGCCGCGCGCTTCTCTTTCGCTCCAGCCGGTGAGATTTTCGGCCACGTGGTTCATTATTTCCACTCGGCCGTTATTGCCGGTGGAGATGACCGCGTCGCCGATGGCCTGCATGGTCATGCGGTAACGCTCGGCTTCGGCCCGACGTTCCGCTTCCGACTGAAGAAGCGCGTGAAAGTGATTTTTCTTCTCCCGTTGCCAGAAGCCAAATCCCGACACGGTTGTTATCCCGATTACGACCAGGATCAGTCCCAGGATCATCATCGACCGGAAATACCATTCCGCAAAGGCCTCTTTTGCGTCGATCTTTGAGACAATAAACCAGGGCGAATCCGGAACAGGCAGAATAACCGACACGACTTCTTCTCCGCGGTAGTCTTTTCCATTTGCCAGTCCTTTAAAGCCTTTTACGGCCATCACCGCGGGCACATCCGTTCGACTCAAGGAGATTCTCAGCTTCAGGGCCGTATCCGGCAGATGGCGCAGGTTATTCAAAAACAGAACCTGATCGCCGTCGCGCCGTACCAGCAATGTTTCGGACGATCGGCTGGATACAGGCCAGAATTCAATAAGGGGATATAAAAATTCCCGGGCATTGCTTATCAGAATAATCGCTCCCACGAGCCGTGAAGGCTCTTCATCCGCAAAGAGAGGGACGATTACGCTGATGTGGGGCGTGGAGCAGTTTTTTCCGATATGCAGATCGGTGAGCATCGGTGTCCGGGCGCCGACGGCCGCTGCCAGAGAATCCGCAAACCCGGAATGAGAAACATTCATATGCCCGCTGAGACTCAGGCGGATATTTTCTTCCGGGTCGATCAGCAGGATCCCGGTGTAGTGGTAGCTCCTTTTCAAAGAATTGAAACGCCTTATGATTTCATCTTTCTTGGCCTGGCTGGGGGTTGCCAGATAATCCAGTATATCCTTCTTCAAAGAGCGCCTGTCCATTATGGACATGGCGTCGCCGATCCGCTCGGCCCGCCAGGCCGCGATCTCGTCCGCCTTGAGTCTGGCGATGGCGGTCAGGTTCTCCTCCACACGACGAAGCTGCTGTTTTCTCTGCTTTTCGTGAAAAGAAAAGCCGCCGGCGAGCATAATTGCAAGAGCCGTCGTCACGACGATAATCATCCGGCGCGGGGAGGGCGGTTTTAACCGATTATCCCCTGTTCGGTTTTTCTCCTTGACTGTTTTTTCAATTTTTTTTTTTGGCATGGTTTTTTTTTGTTTTTTTGTTTGAAATACAATGTCCTTCAGTCGTCCAGAGTCTTCCTCGCTTTGGCGGCCAGGTCATGCAAGGAAAACGGCTTCTGGATGAAATTTACTTCTGCTTTCAGAACCCCCTGCCGGCCGATGATGTCGGCCGCGTAGCCGGACATGAAGAGAGCCCTAATATTTTTGTGACGCGCCTTCAGCCGGTCGGTCAGTTCCCGGCCGTTCATTGCCGGCATGATTACATCTGTAATCAGCAGATCGATCGGTTTTTCGCTTTTTTCCGCCACCCGCAGCGCTGTTTCCGGATCGGTTGCGGTCAAGACGGTGTAACCCAGGCGTTCGAGGATTCTTCTGGTGAGCTTCAGAATGGAAACTTCGTCCTCCACGATCAGCACGACTTCCCCGCCGGAGGAATGGCGTTTTGTATCTTCCGCGGCCGGGACTCGATCTCTTTCGCCGGTCTGAGGCGGCAGATAAATACGGAAGGTCGTCCCTTTGCCGGGCTCGCTTTCCGCGTAGACGAAGCCTTTATTTTGTTTGACGATGCCGTATACCGTGGCCAGCCCCAGACCGGTGCCTTCAGCGGCGTTTTTGGTGGTAAAAAAAGGTTCAAATAATTGTCCCAGTGTTTTTTTATCTATGCCCCGGCCGTTATCGCCGACGGCCAGCAGAACATAATTGCCGGGAACCAGCCCGTCGTAATCGGCGCAAAAGGTTTGATCAAGGCTGACGTTGCCCGTTTCTATAACGACTGTGCCCGTGCCGGGGATGGCATCGCGGGCGTTGATCAGCAGGTT
>CAYSMV010000215.1:0-1839 GCA_964432245.1 uncultured Desulfobacterales bacterium | reverse complement strand
AGACCAGCGCTTCGGGGAAAATTGTTTCGTCTTCAAAAACCACTAAAATATTGTGCAACATCCGCCGCCTCCTGCACATAAGGCAGGAGCAAAATGCCTGCCAACCTGCCGGATAAAATTAACTATTTGAATTTACATCTATATATGTGATTTCCGCACGATGATGCCGGGATCGCGGCGTTGCAGAACGCAACGAAAAGCCGGAAAGAAAGAATAATCTGAGCTAAAACAAAGAAGAATGGCTTGTTGCAAAAACGAACGGACATGTTGCAGAAATCAACTTAACCCGTATTTTTTCATTTTCCGCCACAGGGAGGCACGATCAATACCCAGGATATCGGCGGTTTTCGCGCGGGCGCCGCCGGTGATTTTCAGAAGATGCGCGATATAATCCTGTTCCAGTTCGGCCAGGGTCATGAATTGCTCTTCCGGCGGGTTGTAGGCCTGAAGCTCCAGGTCAACCAGATCGGGAGGAAGATCACATTCTCGAATCATTTGGCCCTGGCAGACCGCCACGGCCCGCTCCAGAATATTTTCCAGTTCCCGCACATTGCCGGGAAAGGCGTAGCCGCGCAGCAGGTTCATGGCCTTTTCCGATATGGCGCGGACATCATTTTCCCCCCGGCGGTTGAGGCGGGAAAGAATATGATAGGCCAGCAGGGGAATGTCCTCCCGGCGGTCGGCCAGGCCGGGCAGTTTGATATTAACGATATTAATGCGGAAATAGAGGTCCTTACGAAAAGCGCCGCCATTCACCGCCGCTTTCACGTCAACGGAGGTGGCGGAAACGATGCGAACATCAACCCCGACGGGCTGGCTGCCGCCGACCCTTATCAGCTCGCCCTCCTGAAGCACCCGCAGCAGCTTGACCTGCATGGGATGAGGCATTTCACCGATTTCATCCAGAAACAGGGTGCCGCCGGAAGCCGCTTCCAGCAAACCGATGCTCCGGCTTTCAGCCCCGGTGAAGGCCCCTTTTTCATGGCCGAAGAGTTCGTTCTCAAGAAGACTTTCATTCAGCGCGCCGCAATTAAAGGCCAGAAAAGGGCCGCCGGCGCGCCGGCTGGCGGCGTGAATGGCCCGGGCCACGAGCTCCTTGCCGCTACCGGAATCGCCGGTAATCATGACGTTGCAATCCGTGGGAGCGATCTGTTGAATAATCGAGACCACCTCCCGGATCTTGGGGCTGTTGCCGATGATGACCGGCATCGTGTGGCCTTCCGGCGCGGAAAGGCCTTGACCCGCGGCGGCCTGTCGAACGTGACCGAGCCGGAGCGCCTCTTGTACCCGCTGCCTGACCCGATCCGGCGCAAACGGCTTTTCAAGATAATAAAAAGCGCCTTCCCGGGTGGCCTCCACGGCTCCGTCCAGCGAGGCATAACCGGTAATCAGAATCACTTCGATGCCCGGGAACCTGGCCTTGACCCGGGTCATCAGTTCCAGCCCGTCCATATCCGGCATGCGCACATCGCTGATCACCAGATCGCAGGAAGCGGTCTCGATGTGTTCCAGCGCCCGCCGGGGATTGGAAAAGGTTGAAACCTTGTATCCGTCCTTCTCGAGGATCCGCCGCAGCTGCTTGAGGGTGATCGGCTCGTCATCGATCACAACAATACGCGATGCCATTTAATAATGTCTTTCGTTTTCCGTTTACATCTTACAGGTAACTTTACTAAAAACGTCTGGATAACCAAAGTTACTTATAAGGCTGGATTCCGGGTCAAGCCCGGAATGACGACGCTTATAGGTAACTTCACTGTATGACGGAATCATAGAAAGTCTTACCATCGTCATTCCGGGCTTGACCCGGAATCCAGTATAAAATTGATATTATTCATT
>CAYSMV010000214.1:0-3335 GCA_964432245.1 uncultured Desulfobacterales bacterium | reverse complement strand
ATTAAGCGTGACCTGCGCGATGTATCCTTTTTTTTCAAGAAGAATTCCTTCTGTCGTCATAATGACTCCTGATTCAGAATTTTATAATTTATGATTAATAATTATATCAGAAAATAATAATATCTGGCAATAACCGGGATGAGTGATTATCTGGTTAAGTGGTTAAGACCCAGAAATTTTATGTGAAAAACACAAAAAACCTGGAACATAATCATTTAGCCGTTCCGAAATGGTTTTTTTTCTTTCTTTTCTCGATTACCTGTTCTATAAAAAACCTTTTACGATTGTAGAAGAAATTTTTTTATCCGGTTTGCTTTTAGGCTTGTTTAATGTCACCGATAAAAGACCGCATCGAGTTGTTTTTTGAGAATCTTGCCAGAAATCTCTATACCCATCGTCTTAAAACCCTGTTGCTGCTTTTTTCTCTGATAGGCGTTATTTTTTACAAACTCCCCGACCTGAAAGTGGATACCAACACCGAAGAACTGTTGCGGAACAGCGATCCATATAAAAAAGCATACAATGACTTCCGGGATCAGTTCGGTCAGGACCGGATGATCGTAATCGCCATTACCGGTGACGATCTTTTTTCAGAAAAGTTTTTCAAAAAACTTAAAGCTTTCCACGAGGAGCTGGAAGACAAGGTTCCCTACGTTGATGAAGTCACCAGCCTGATCAATATTCGTCACACAACCGGCGACGAAGACCGCCTGATTGTCGAAGATCTCATGGAAGGCTGGCCTGAAGAGCGCGAGGTCGATTTTTCCGAGTTAAAAGCAGTGGTGATGGATAATCCATTTTACCTGAACCAGATCATTTCCTCCGATGGCCGGACTACCGCGGTGGTAATCAAGCCCGAAGTATATCATGTTGAAGCCGCGGACACGCTTGACGTGCTGGATGGTTTTGAAGGTGAAGCCTTCAGCGCACAACCCCCATCCGCGGAAAAGCCGAGTTATCTGACCGAAGAAGAGAACGAGGAACTGGTTGACGCGGTGGAAGCCATCATGAATGATTTTGACGGCCCTGGTTTTTCCCTGGCCTTTGCCGGCGCGCCGGTCGTCATGTCCGTGTTCAACCAGTATACCATGAAAGATTTGCGCCTCTGCTTCGGGCTCAGTTTCCTGGTGATCATGATCTTTGTGGGGGTTCTGTTCCGACGGCTTTCCGGTGTTCTGCTGCCGCAGATTATTGTCAACGCGGCTTCCTTTTCCGCCTTGTCGCTGATGGCCTGGTCCGACGTGTCGGTCAAGATGACCACTACGGTTCTGCCGGCCTTTCTGCTGGCCGTGGGCGTGGCCGATTCGATCCATATTCTGGCTATTTTCTATAAACAGGTGGACAGAGGGCATAACAAAAAGGACGCCATCGGCTATGCCCTGGGCCATTCCGGACTGGCCGTGGTTCTGACCACCCTGACTACGGCGGCGGCATTGCTCTCCTTTGCCACCGCCGAGCTGACCGCCATAGGGGAACTCGGGTTTTTCGCGGCCGCCGGCGTTCTGCTGGCCCTGCTGTATACCATTGTCATGCTGCCCGCTCTGGTGGCCCTGGTGCCGGTAAAGCCAAGAATGCCGAAAGACGTAAACGCGGCAACCCACCGGACATTAATGGACCGGCTGCTGATCTGGACGGCGAGAGTGTCGACCCGTTATCCCATCCAGATCATCACCGCCAGCCTGGTGGTCTTTGCGATCAGTTTTTATTTTATTTTTGACCTGCGATATTCGGATTACGTGGTCAGCTATTTTCCGGAAACCATGCGGGTTCGACATGATATCGATGTCGTGAATAACAGGCTGAACGGCGCCCTGAATATTGAAATCATAATCGACACCGGCCGGGAAAACGGCATCTATGACCCCGACATTCTAAACCGGATCGAACGGTTGAGCCGGGACGTGGAGAACATGAATTTTCCGCATATTACCATCGGCAGGGTGTCGAGCATTAATGATATTCTCAAGGAAACCCACCAGGCGCTGAACGAAAACAGAAAGGATTTTTATCGCATTCCCCAGGATTACAATACTATTGCCCAGGAATTTCTGCTGTTTGAAAATTCAGGCTCCGACGATCTGGAAACCATTGTTGACAGCCAGTTTTCCAGGACCCGCGTAACCGTCAAGATCCTCTGGGTGGATTCCGTGTATGTCAACCGCTATATCCAGCACTTGAACCGCTACCTGTCCGTTATATTCCAAGACAGGGCCAAAACGCATATTACCGGCATGTCGGCCTTGATGGCCCGGACCATTTCGGCGGCCCTGGGCAGCATGACCGAAAGTTATATTCTGGCCTTTATCGTTATTGCCATAATGATGATTTTTCTGGTGGGAGAGTTGAAAACCGGCCTCTTTTCCATGATACCCAATGTTATACCTATCGTGATGACCCTGGGCATCATGGGCGCGGCCAATGTGCCGCTGGATATGACTTCGCTGATGATCGCCAGTATCGCCATGGGGCTGGTGGTGGACGATACCGTTCATTTTATCTATAATTTCAGGAAATATTACCTTAAAACCGGCAATGCCTACGCGGCCGTGAATATCACCCTGTCCGGCGTCGGCCGGGCCATGCTGGTGACCTCAATCGTACTGAGCCTGGGGTTTTTCGTAACGATTTTCGCCCACCTGTCACATACCTTCCGGTTCGGAATTTTTACCGGTATGTCCATTCTGTTCGCCCTGCTGGCCGATTTTATCCTGGCGCCGGCATTGATGATCTTGATTACCGGCAGCCACAAGAAAAAGGCCGACATCCTGGCCAGAAAAGAGATCACGGAAGAGTTTATCCGGAAGTTGGCCGCCGGCGAAGAATAACGGGCCGTGGCGGACTTATTTTTCGTTTTTCAGGGTGTTGTACAGGTCAAAGGCCTTTTCCGGGGTTTCGTTTTTGTGCACCACGGCTCTGACCGCCTGGATCATGGCTGTCGGCGCTTCGGACTGAAATATATTCCGGCCCATATCGACGCCGGCCGCGCCCTGCTGAACCGCGTTATAGGCCATGGTCAGCGCGTCCAGCTCGGCAATCTTCTTACCGCCGGCCATGACGATGGGCACCGGGCAGGCGGCGGTCACCGTTTCAAACCCCTTATCTATGTAATAGGATTTGATGTAGTGAGCGCCCAGCTCGGCGCAGATCCTGGTGGCCAGCCGGAAATACCGGGCGTCGCGGGCCATGTCCTTGCCCACGGCGGTCACGGCCAGGGTGGGAATGCCGTAGCGGTTGCCCATATCGACCAGCCGGGTCATGTTGATGATGGACTGGCGTTCATATTCCGCGCCGATAAACACCTGGACGGCCATGGCGCAGACATTCAGCCGGATGGA
>CAYSMV010000213.1:0-2653 GCA_964432245.1 uncultured Desulfobacterales bacterium | reverse complement strand
GGGTGCCGTAACGCTCGGTGCCAAGCTCGGTCCAGCCCACGTCGCTGACGCGCACGATGGAGCCGTCCGGGTTGATGCGCAGGGGAACAGCGGCGAACTCCTCCGGGGTTTCGAGGAGATTCTGGACGATAATGGAAGCGTTCAGCCGCTGGCCTTCCACGGCCGGCGCCCCGCCGAACTGCCCGGCGGAAATCTCGACGTTATAGGCCTGAAGTCCGGCGATGACGTCTTCCATGGTCATGCCGTAATCGGTCAGCTTGTCCGGATTGACCCAGAGCCGCATGGCGTACTGGGACAAGAAGACCTCGACCTCGCCCACCCCCGGCACCCGGGCCAGAACCTGTTCGATATTGGCCTGGGCGTAGTCCGCCAGATCCATGTCGTTCATGCTGTCGTCTTCGGAGGTCAAGCCCACGATAATCAGCCAGTTGCGGGTGGATTTGCTGACCTTGACCCCCTGGCGCTGCACCACGTCCGGCAGGCTGGCCATGGCGAGCTGGAGCTTGTTCTGCACCTGGGCCCAGGCCAGGTCCGGGTCCGTGCCCGGCGCGAAGGTGAGCTCGATCCGCCCGGCCCCGGAGGCGTCGCTGGTGGCCGACATGTAGAGCAGTTTATCAAAACCGGTCATCTTCTGCTCGATAATCTGGACTACGCTGTTTTCAACGGTCTCGGCGGAAGCCCCGGGATAAAAGGCATCGATCGCGATGGACGGAGGCGCGATGGGGGGATACTGGGAAACCGGCAGATGGTATATGGCCAGGGCCCCTCCCAGCATCATGATGATTGCGATGACCCAGGCAAAGACCGGCCGGTCCAGAAAAAACTTCGATAGCATCGAGGTCCTCCTCTATTTTACTGCCGCCGGAGGACCGGCGTTAGGGGGTTGCGCTCCGGATGGCGGTTCCATGGGAACAGGAGTAACCTTGGCGCCCGGCCGGATCTTGAGCATGCCTTCGATGATCAGCCGGTCGCCGGCGGAAAGCCCGTCTGAAACAAGCCATTTGTTCCCGATAGCCCGCTCAAGGGACAGTATCCGCTGTTGAACCGTGTTGGTTTCGTCCACTACCAGGGCCACGGGCTCACCCTTGAAATTACGGCTGACGCCCTGTTGAGGAGCAAGGATAGCATCCGGGATGACCCCTTCTGGAACAACGGCCCGAACGAACATTCCCGGAAGCAGCAGAAGATCCGGATTGGGCACCACCACGCGCAGAATATAGGAGCCGGTTGACGGGTCCACGGTGACATCGCGAAACTGAAGCACGCCTTCCAGGGGATAGGCGGTGCCGTCTTCCAGCAGGATCCTGACCTTTTCCGTCTTCTCTTCGTCCGTGTTAAGCCGGCCGGCCTCAAGCCTTCGTTTCAGGCGCAGCATCTCGGCCGAGGATTGAACCACGTCAACGTATATGGGGTTCAGTTGCTGAATGGTGGCCAGGGCCAGCGGCTGATACGCCGTCACCATGGCCCCGTCCGTTACGCTGGACCTTCCGATGCGGCCGGAAATGGGGGCCGTGACCCGGGTGTACGCCAGGTTGATGCCGGCTGTTTCCACCGCCGCCGTCCAGTATTGAATCTCGGCCAGCACCTGGTTCACGGCCGCGACCGCGTCGTCATAGTCCTGCCGGCTTACGGCTTTATCGGCCAGCAACTGCTCGTACCTGTCGGCCCTGGCTTTTATGGACGGCAGGTTGGACTCGGCCATGGCCAGGGAAGCCCTGGCGGAATCCAGGGCCGCCTGAAACGGAGCCGGATCGATCTGATAGAGCAATTGGCCGGCCTTGACATCCGAGCCTTCCTGAAAAGTTCTTTCCAGTATGATGCCGTTAACCTGGGGCCTGACTTCCGACTCCAGGTAAGCGGCCGTGCGGCCGGGCAGCTCGCTGGTTAATTCAACCTGCCCGGGGGTGATGGTGACAATACCCGCCTCCGGAGCGGAAACGGCCATCATGGCCTGTTGCCCGCCTCCCTTCTGGCAGCCGGCCAGCATAAAAAAGGCCGCCGCCATCGCCGGAGCCCATAACCGCCGGCGCGGTTTGTAAACGTTTCTCTTCAATAACATCAAAAATCTCCCGAATATTAATAAAACATATGGTCATCAATGGACCCGCGAGCTTCATCACGGGTCTATCAATCCTTTAAAAAAAATATCCAGAATCACGTCGGGGTCCAGCGGATAGGGATGGCGCTCGGGCGACTCCACCCAGAGCAGCAGAAAGGCGTCGATGACGCTGTCCAGCGCCACGGCCAGGGCGTAAGGATCGGCTGTTTTCTTAAACCGCTTCTTTTTCATCCCGCTCTCAAAGACAAGAGCGAGTTTTTCCAGAAAAGCGCCAACCCTTTTCCGCAGATCCGCGTCCAGACCGGCCTTGAGATTGTAGCTCGCGCCCTTGCTCTCGGCCAGAAACAGCCGGACAAAAGGTAGGTTGTCCCGGCACATGTCGCCGCGGACGCGGACAAAATTTCTCAATTTCTCGATTTCATCGCCAGGTCCTTCGATGGCGGACAGGCAGGCCGTTTCAAAGCGTTGCCCCTGCTCCAGGACCAGGGCCTTGTACAAATCTTCCTTGTTCTGAAAAAATTTATACAGGGTGCCGATGGCAAACTCCGCGGCTTCCGCTATCTCCTGGATGGAAACATTGTGGAATCCCTTTTC
>CAYSMV010000212.1:0-8276 GCA_964432245.1 uncultured Desulfobacterales bacterium | reverse complement strand
GGGCGACAGCCTTGTTCTGCTGCCCCATGACACATTCGGCATGGACCTGGGCCCCGGTCTTTCCATTAAAATGGATTCCACCTTTGTGGCCGACGTCGTTGATATCGAAGGGGTCGACAACGGAACCCTGAAGGTGATCCGCCAGGAGTTTTCCGGACAGGCCACCACCCACGTCAGCGCCGACATATCCGGCGGCGCGGTCCTGAATACGCGGCCGGGCGTGTTCCAGGTGCCGGAAGGCCAGACCTTTGCCGGCGGCGGTCAGGTGACGGACAAGTCCGCGGATGCGGGCGATCTGGCGGCAAAGCGGAAGTACCTTGAGATCGTTCAGGCCGAGGTCGGGGACGTGGATATCACCAAGTCCGAGGTGCTGGTCTCCGTGGGCCGCGGGATCGAGGATCAGGATAACCTGGAGATGATCTTTGAACTGGCAAAGGCCATGGGCGCGGATGTGTCCTGCTCCCGGCCGATCGTGGACGCCAAGTGGCTGGAGAAATCCCGTCAGGTGGGAACCTCCGGCCAGACCGTCAAGCCCAAGGTCTATCTCGCACTGGGCATCAGCGGCTCCTTCCAGCACCTGGGCGGCATCAAGGGAAATCCCTTTATCGTCGCCGTCAACAAGAACCCAAAGGCCCCCGTTTTTCAGGTGGCCAGCGTGGGTGTGGAGGCCAATATCCTGGAGTTTGTCCCGGAACTGACGGAAAAGATCAAATCATTATAATCGCGCAGTTTAAGCTGTCGAAACCATAAAAACCCCTGAATCGAAGGGCTCTCGATCAGGGGTTTTTTGTGTCTCTTTCGGCGGTCGTCGCCCGATCAGGTGCCTTCCTTCCAGGAGTTTAGGTAGTGTTCCTGCTCGGGGGTAAGCTTATCGATCTCAATCCCCATGGCCGTAAGTTGCAGTCTGGCGATTTCATCATCGATGCTTTTGGGAAGCTGGATCACCCGGCAGTCCATCCTGCCCTTATGCTTGACACCGTATTCGACGGCCAGGGCCTGTCCGCAGAAGGAGGTGGACATGACCTCGCTGGGATGCCCTTCCCCGGCCGCCAGGTTGATCAGGCGGCCTTCTCCCAGAATAAATATTTTTTTTCCGTCTAAAACAAACTCCTCCATAAATGGTCGGATGCGTTTATAGGAAACCGCGGCCTGTCGCAGCGCCTTGAGCTGAATCTCCACGTCAAAATGCCCGGAGTTCGCCAGAATCGCCCCGTTTTTCATTTTTTTGATGTGTTCAAACGAGATGGCGTGCTTGCCGCCGGTCACGGTGCAGAAGATGTCCCCGATCCTTGCGGCATCATCCATTTTCATGATTCGAAACCCGTCGTATACCGCCTGAAGCGCGCGGAAATGATCGACCTCGGTGACCAATACGTTGGCCCCAAGCCCCTTGGCCCTTTGCGCCACACCTTTGCCGCAGCTTCCGTACCCGCAGACCACAAAGGTCTTGCCCGCATACAGGACATTGGTTGCCCGCAGGATGCCGTCGATGGACGACTGGCCGGTGCCGTAGAAGTTATCCACCAGGTGCTTGGTCTGGTTGTCATTGACGGCGATCAGCGGGTACTTTAACGCCTTATCCTTTTCCATGGCCCGAAGCCGAATGATGCCGGTGGTGGTCTCCTCGCATCCGCAGATGATATTGTCAATCAGCTTTGAATGGTTTTTGTGGATTTCCGAAACCAGGTCGCAGCCGTCGTCAATGGTGATGTGCGGTTGGGTACTGATGACGTTCGTGATGTACCTATAATAATCCTCGGTCGTTTCTCCCTTGTAGGCCCAGACCTTTACCCCTTCTTCGGCGAGCGCGGCGGCCACGTCATCCTGCGTGGACAGGGGGTTGCAGCCGGTGATGGCCACCTCGGCGCCGCCGGCCCTTAAGGTCCTCACCAGAATGCCGGTTTCCTTGGTCACGTGAAGGGCCAACCCCACGCGAACCCCCTTGAGCGGTGTTTCCCGCTCAAACCGCTTTTTGACCTCCATCAGGGCGCCCATGTTCATTTCGGCCAGCTCCATGTTGTTTCTGCCCTGGTCCGCCAGCGAAAGGTCCCGCACCTCGTAATTTTTGCCTGTTTCCATCGATTCTCCTTATGCTTCTATTTTTAAATGAATGGGTTCGCTTTTAAAGGGAACGCACCGGGCGTTGACTGATAGCGACATACCCTTTTGTGGAAACACCGTCAAGCTCAAATTTTTTTTGGCATGCCAGAAAAGGCGGTTGCGCCCTTAAATGATTCCCCTTCAGCCTTCAACCTTTTCTTGCGCCTTTTTTCGGGTGTGATATCCTGGGCTAAAAACCAGGAAGCTTGCGATGCGGTCTGTGTATTGTAAGAAATGTCATATACCGGTCAAACCCTATTTTATCTACTGCCCGAACTGCGGCGCGCGCCTGGATTCCGGCAATCGCGTCCTTAAATTTTTGGTTGTTTTATCCGTTCTGCTGGTTTCGAGCATCGGGCTGTGGGTGGCGTTTGAGCCCGTCGCCCCGAAAACCCGTCATCGGGCGGGTTTAGAGGAGCCCTTGACCGCCGCTTCCCGGTCTTCGAAAATGTCGCGTGATTTTTTCACCGCTTTTGGGTCGTCTGCCGGGCTGAATCCTTCGAAGGTTCAATTGATGACGGGGCGGGTTGTTTTTTATGATATCGTCGGCAACCCTGTTGCCGAACTGGCGGCCGCAACGTCGGAAAGCGGCTGGGTGGCCATTCCCCTCGGCCGGTGTATCGGGGCGAAGCGATGGGTGTTTCAATCTTCTTCGAAAGAAGAATTTGAAATTTTCGGGGGGATTATCGGGGATTATGATGATATGGGCCTCTGGCAGTTTAAGACCGGCCCCATGACCGCGCCTTCGATATTTCCCGTCGATCCGGATCGTCCCATGACCTGGATATCTCTGAATACGGACCGCCGGGCGGAGTTGTCCGGGCTTTCGGTTCTCGACGAGCAGCAGAACGTGGACCGAATCCTTCTGGAAGGATTTCCGGAAGCCCCCGGGGTTTTTCTTCAGAACGAAAAAATCGTGGGCTGGACCTTTGAGGGTCTTGCGGGCGGGTATGTCTGGAAAGGGGCCGACGAGGAAAACCGGGTGTATGAGGTCGGTGTTTCAGATTTTTATCGGCTGACTTTTGCCGGCAGCCGGGAAGAGCAGTTTATTATCGCCTATGCGCAAACCGGCAAAAGCCTCAGGGATCAACTCGCGGCTTTCGCAACCGGGTTTTACCGGGAGCCCATGCTGTTTCCGGATAACACCCCGGCCCATCTGACCCGGGCCGCGGCGGTCGGAAAGATGCGCGGCATCATCTCCCAGCTTGTGGCCCAGGGCGATCTTTTCTCCATTGTGTCCATTATTGACGGGGGGATGCTGTCCGCCGCCGGCGACCTGGAGTTGCTTACCGACATGGTGGCATTTACCGATCAGGTCGACGGTCCGGAAATCGCCGTCGCCTTGATTGAGAAGGTGATGGCCCGGCCAGAAAATTTTGATCCGACGCAAATGCAGCGGATTCAGTTTCTGCAAAAACAGTTCTACCTGAAATGGCTCAATCAACTGATCAGTAAAAAGGCGTATGCCCAAGGATCGGCCGCTTACCAGCGCGCGGTCTCGGTGTCTGCTGATTCCCCTGAAATCCATCTTCTGGGTGTTCGGCTGGCGCTTGCCGACAACGACTGGGAAACGGCCGAGGCCATCCTTTTTGAGCATTTTTTTCCCGTGGAATTTACCGATCAGGTTCGCCTGCTTGAGGACCGGATCGCCCAGTTAAAATCTTACAAAGATAAAATCGTGATCCGGTTTTCTTCGGGATCAGGGCTTATTCCGGTCACCGCCAGGGTCAATCATCAACTGGCCATGAATTTTATCGTGGATACCGGCGCCTCCATGGTGACGATTCCTTCGGCCGCCGCGGCGCAATTGGGGATCAGGACAGACGGCGATGCGCCCCTGGAGGAGCTGATTACCGCCGGGGGCAGGGTAATGGGGCGCCGCGTGAATCTCAAATCCATAACCATCGGCGGATGGACGGAGTACGACATTCCCGGCTACATCCTGGACCTGCCGGACAGGTCCGGTCTCGGGCTTCTGGGGTTGAATTATTTAAACCGGTTTCAAATGGATTTAAACACCCAGGCCGGGGTGCTGACCCTGGCCCCCCGCTGAGCCGTTCGGTTGAAGTCCGGCAGACCGCCGTGTAAACGCTGGTTTTTGAAAACAGGCAAGAACACCCATGAAACCGAAAATAGGCTGGTATCTGGCGGTTATCGCCCTGTTTGGTTTGCAGGGTCCCCTTGATGCGAAGGCGGACATTACGCGCATGCATCCCTCAGAAGCCTGCAACCTGCTGGTCGATGCCGGTTTGCCCACCCTGGGCTGGAAAACCTATTATGCTGATGAAAGCGGTTGTTCCAGCCCCACGAAATTCGTGGGTTCGGGAAACCCGTTTAGAAACGGGATTTCGTACTATGTCGATGGAAGGGGGCAAACCGTCAGGCAGTTGCGGTTGATTGTCAGTATTTTAAATTCGAGTGAATCGGCAGTCGCGCTGGCGGAGTTTCAAAACGCCGCGGAGATGCTGATTGTCAAAATCACCTCGAGGCCGGCGCCCGCGTCCATATCCCGCGCGATTAAAAGCGGAATCGACCTGGTCACGAAAATCGACGGCATCTTCATCGAGCTGACGCGGAAAGAGTGGGTGATGAACACGGACTGGGAATCCCGTCGATGCTATGAAATCAGGCTGGTGATCCGTTAAACTCAGCGGATAAAATTTTATCGGGGCAATCGGGCTTTCGGATTCGGGAAAATTCTCGAGCCTTCGCAGGATTTTTTCAGCCTGATGACGAAAATTAATAGCCGCTGAAGGTTTATCTTCTTGAATGTATGATAGCGCAGAAAAAAAATGAGTTCTGGCAGAAGGTGTAAATTTGACCTTCATGAAGGTTTCTTAGACAAAAGAATATCCGCTTCAGCAAGAACTGTATCGAGGTCATATCCCCGGCCAATTTCGATTTCCTTTTCCCCTCTTGCCAAGAGGCGCAATAACTCTTTCTCGTGTTCAGATTCCTCATAGGCATCAACACCGATCATTACGGCTGTTTCTACTTTCATGGCGCTTCTCCTTTCTTTTTGGTTTTTGCCGAAAAACCCTTTTAAAGGAAAAGCGCCCTTTTTTTCAACCTGTTTTAAATTTTACACAATATATTTTACACTACCTATTTAACCGGCTGCGTTTAGTGGCAGGTTATGCTGCTTTTTGAATTTCTTTTGATTCGTATTCAGGAAACATAATAATAGCAGGGTGTACATTAAATGCCGTAGCGAGTTGCAAGGCTCTTTTTTTCCCGATTTCCAATTTATCATTTTCAAGCATACTGATGTTTTTTGCATTGATTGAGCAAAATTTAGCTAATTCCTCCTGAGTCCATCCTTTCAGTTCGCGTAACATTTTAATCACTTCTCCGGTAGTTAAGACAGCACGCGGTTTTGCCGGTTTATATTCAGATTTTTTAATATTCATCGTTAAACCTCCCTAATATTTATGTGACGTAATATCAATTACATAAATCGAAATTGTCTTTTTTTCGACAGAATAAATGACCCGATATTGAATATTCAGTCGTGATGAATGTCTTCCTTCATGCTCTCCTTTTAATTTTTCGTCATGAAAACCTGGAAATTCCCGAAGTTTTTCCGGCCCATGCCGAAAAACGATACTCTTCCAGAGCTCGTATTTTTTCACGACCTGCAACGGTAATTTTTCAATAACCTTATCTAATTGGTGATGTTCTCGTATATGCCACATTCTTAATATTAATAACTTATTAAAAATAATAAGTCAAGATGATTTCAAAAGCATAACGAACAGCGATTTATCCTTCATCCCGTCTGGCGTTGAAGATAAAGGTGTTCTCGACGGGGCTGACCGCCGGCGAGAACGCTGGAAAACAAAGCAGGTTAAAGGGATGATGGATAAAATGTTGTTGGCTAAACCGCGCCGTCAGTGGCGCGGTTGGCAAGCGTAATCAGTCGGTGGATTGGTGGATAATCATCTTGTATAATTTGTAAACAACGTCCCCCTTTTTTTTTCAGAAAAAATAGGCAGTAATTTAGTATTGTGTCCCCCGGAATCCCCGGAATCCCCGGAACCCCCTGATGACAGTTATTCACCTTCGATAATAAGCGTATATACCATATACATCGACCAGTTTTTGCATGAAGGGAATAGGATGTCTGCTCCCCATGCCCCTTCTTCCATAATCACTGGATTTAATGGATCTGCCTCATCAACATATCCGATGTCAGCTTGGGCGGCAATATAGAGGGTGTATGTTCCTGAAGCGGGTGTGTCGCCAAAAATATCCACAAACGGTATCGTGTAGGTCTGGGAAGTGGGATCAGCTTCCGGCGGATCTGCATAAGCAAATTGTCCAGGGATGGGGCAGCCTTTGTTTACACGCGGAATACTGCTAAGAGATGTAGCGATATGTAGATGGGTTTCATAAAATTCCCAATCACCGGTATCAATTTCGTATGTTATTTTAAGATGTACACCATCAGTTGAAATAGAAATAAAGCCAACATCAGCGCCGGGCTTTTTCTTATTTCCGTCACCGGCGATTAATTGGAATTCTTCTTTTTGAGAATAACAGTGTCTGATGGAAAACAACCCTTCCGTTGCATAAACGCTTGGATCATCCGTCCGTTCAATTTTTATTACACAGTTCACGGATTCTGGGCCGGTAATTGTCCAGTCATATTCACCATCATTAGAAGTTGTCTCGACAACGGTTTCAAATGACCCATCTATTCCATCTTGACGAGAAAGAGAAATTTTTACATTAGCATCAAGCCCTTCAGTTTCCCAACGAATCGGCATAATAGAGTCGATACACCAAAGCGAAGCCTGCTTGGGAGATAAAATAACCAAATGATCCAACGTTCCAGATTGTCCACCCCGAACAGCACGGACATGGAGTCCAGAGTAGGTCTTATCTTTTGAGTAATCATTTCCAATCGTATGTTGCATATACCGGGCTTGGAGTAAACCGGCAGTAGATGACCAGAAACCGGCATCAAAAGCAGGATTTGAAAAATAATTTGTATCAAGCGCAGGCTGATAAGCATTTAAATCGGTCAATGACCCCAATTCTTTAATATTTGGTAGTCGCCAATCGTTATAATTGGCGAATGTCAAATCTTCACTATAAAATAAGGCATCTTCCCATTTTAAAGCCCCACTGTCTGAAACCTGAATCCACATTAGGCCGGTGCGGCTATCCGTTACTGTCCCATCATCATTGTCCGTAAATGAAGAAACAGATTGTTCGCCTCGAACCGCAATTACAGGACCTTCGAGTAACTTGTCACGCTGATGGTTATCGGCATCACTAAAAGCCATGGTCCAGGCTTTATTTTCAGCATAAACGACAGTGTCGCTTGACCAATAATCAGCATCAGAGGAAACAGGATTTGACAAATAATCCTTACCTACCAAGCATAATATAGACCTCATTTCTTCTATGGTTGGCAAGCGCCAATCCGAATAATTACCGAAATTATCTGCAATAAGCTGGGCAATAAATACATTTGAAGCATCATGCCAAGTATATAAAATATCTTTATGGTGAATATTGCTATCATCTGTCTTGACCTCCCAAATCAGTCCCGTGACATTGTCCTTTACCATCACCCATGACGTGGCATCATCAGATAGATCATTTCCAGTAGCATCCAGTTTTGTATAAGATGGTGGGTTAATGATATAACTTGCATCCTGGCCATAAAAAGCTTCTCCAGAACTCGGACATGGAATTACTTCCGTGTTGTTGTAACATGTTGTACGTCCGGTATCAGGTATGGGCCAAGCATGAACATTCCCCGCCAATATAAAACCCATTACACAAAGCAATAAAAATTCTAATGTTTTTAATTTTCTCATAATAACCTCCAATTTTGTTAAATTACACTTTTAAATAGTAATGGAACAAGTGAGGGACGCCCTTAACTTCTTAACTTTGTGGCTGTGTATTGTGGGGACGCCCCAAACTTTTTAACCTCAGGTTTTAAATGCTAAGGTTTGAGGGAAAAGACTTAAAATTTAATTTAAGTTAAGAAGTCAGGGGCGGCTCCATCTCTGTCTTGTTAACTAAGAATATGATATACGTCCCCAAATTTTCCCTCTTTTTTCTTAAGCGGAGGAGGAGCTTTGAGTGAGGCGAAGCCACTTTGGTCATTGGCTGAACAATAAGAGCCGGATGAGCCGAGAGGTTCACGTCCGGTTCCG
>CAYSMV010000211.1:0-13070 GCA_964432245.1 uncultured Desulfobacterales bacterium | reverse complement strand
TCCGGTTAAAATTTTCGCACGCCTTGACCTCGAACCAAAATTCTAATTTTTAGAGATACCCATAAATTTCCCCGACAAAAGTGAAAAAAACCACTAAACGACAAATCAGAGCGGTTATTCCAGTCTTACTTCCATGGGCGCGATAATCTCCGGGTCGCCTGAAAAAGCAAAGCCGGGAATATTCAACCGGCCGGCCCGCCAGCCTTTGTGAACAATTTTACCCTCAAACGGGGGCTCCCCGGTAACATTGCCGCTTAACCGGTATATTCCGGGATCAAATCCGGCCGGAACCGTAGTCTTTTCGCCCTCCTTCCGCCCGGACACGGGTTGCAGGCCGACATATCTGGCCAGGACCTGGTTGCAGCGTTCATGTACGCCGCGAACGGCCGCGCCGATTTGTTCATCCTCATACCGGCCAAGGTCTTCGTTCAAAAAATCAAGCAGCCGTCCTTCAGTCTGCAACACGGATATCAGATGAAGAAACATTTTTTTATCGTAATGCAACCGTTTTTCCCGTTCATCAGGACTATCTTCTTTTAATTCGCTTTTCCGGGATTTATCGGAAACGGCCCCGGTATCCGCGACGGGCCGGCACATCCGCCGCGTAATCAGCCACAGCAGCAGCGCCCAGATCGTCATCACCGCCGCCACGGCGATCATCAGGATTGTTTTCAACAGGGCGGGGGCGACCCTGGCGGTCAGCCATGCCGGAGGCTCGGCCGGTATCAGGAAAAAAAGCAGGACTTCCATCAGGCAGAGCAGCAGCAGCATCAACAGGCCCGTCCACACGGCCAGACGCGTGCTTAAAGAAACCGATTTTTTCATAAGGCGTTTATTCTCTCCGGTTTTTCCAGTTCGGTTTTCATATTTCGTCGGCCGGCGTTCTCGGTTGAGACGGATTATCGGCGTCAACAACGGGAGCGCCGGTCTTTTCAGTCTTGCTCAATTCGGCGAACAGGTCGGCGACGGTTCCGTTTTTAAGGACCTCGTCAAACTGAGCGCGGTAACTTTTAATAAAGCTGACGCCGTCGATTTCCACATCATAGACCTGCCATTGGTCCTGGGTTGAATAAAATTTGTAAATTATTTCGATCAGGCTGTCTTTGGTTTTTAAACGTGTCGGCACATGGACTTTTCCGGAAGCTTCTATCGCTTTTTCGTAAATTACGGTCTGGTCGGAGGAATAAAGGGAGATCTTGTTCAGGTACGAGTCCTTCAGCCGTTCGACAAACAGATCGACAAAACGGGTCCGCTCCTCCGGAGTTAACCTGGCCCAGTTCTCCTTGCCCAGCGTTAACTTGGCCATCAGCGCGAAATTCATTACCGGGTTGATGATCTCCATGACCTGTTCCCGCTTTTCAGTCTCGGCCAGGTCGCTCCGGCTTAAAACGTCCAGCACCGCGTCAATTTTTGTCTTCAGCAATGTCTCCACAGCGGCGTTTTGGTCATTGGAGAAAGCGGTAAAAAAGATGATGAATATTAAGGCGATACTTACCCCGGCACCTGAAAAAAATTTTTTCATGGCTTACTCCTCAATGTTTTTGTCGCGACGATCCCTGTAGCCGTCCCGTAATAGAATATAAAGGTCCACGGCGTCTCTGGTTATGGCCTCATACTGGCCGATCCGCAAAGAAGCGTCATTAACGGTATCCAGCGCATTGATCGCGGCTCTTACCTCAAAATGTTCCAGGTAAGTAACCGGGTCAAGGGCCCAGTCCGCGATTTTGCCGCAGGCATCCCGCGCGTTGGAAGGCCCGAACAGCGGCAAGACGAGATGAAACCCGCCGCCCAGGCCGTAGCGACCCAGGGTCTGTCCGAAATCCTCTGAATAAACAGGCAATTTCATCATGGTGGTGGCCGGATCCCGCAGGCCGGCGATCCCGACCGTGGTGTTCACGACAAATCGCATGGTTTCCGTGCCGGTCCGTTTAAATTTCAGCTGCAAGAGATTATTAACCGCCCGGACCGGAAAACCGAGGTTGCGAAAAAAATTATCGATGCTTTCCCGGACCGGTCTGGCCACCACGAACCTGTATCCTTTGGCCGCCGGCTTTAACACCCAGTAATAAAGCCGGTCGTTGACCCGGGTCATAAACCGGTTATAACCACTCAGAGGATCAAATACTTCCTGTCCGGCGTCATGTTCAAACTCCTCAAACGATTCAAATTCTTCGAAAGCATCCCCTTCTGAATCCCGCATATCCGTCATGACGGCCGGGGTATCCGAAGAAGGGTCATGGGCGCCGATTTTATCAGACGCACCTGCCGGACCCGGAAGAATCCCCATCAATATTGCTGCCAGCAACAGAATCGCCCAGCGCGGGGCCTGATCGTTCCAGCGATGCTGTTTCATATATATCCGCCTGTCTTTCCTTCAGGTTATAAACCATTACCCCGGTTCAACTGATGAGGGCATTTTTAAAATATCATGATTTTTTAAAAAAAAGCAAGGCCGGTAAAGGCTGAAAAACAGGCCCCGGCCGTCTTGACGCGGACCTTCCCCGGATTTTTTTCACTGTCGATTCAAGAGCCAAATTTTTGATTTACATTCAATGCTGATTTTTGTATAAAAAAATATTTGTATTAATAATGATGGACTCGTAAAAAGTCGAAATTTGGATGGCAAAGTAAAAAGTTCAAGATCAAGGTGCGCAAATCCTGAGGAATGCAGCGTACATAACAGTACGTGAAATTCCGAAGGATGCAGCGCAACGCAGATATTGAACTTTTTACGAAGCCATCAATAATTGTATCGGCAGGTTCTGCTTAATCGCACCACAATTATTTGATTTTATTTTAATTAAGGAGTGTCTGTATGGCAACGATTCAAACCATTGATGGAAATACGGCCGTATCCTATGTGGCTTATGCCATGAGCGACGTAGCCACATTGTATCCCATTACCCCCTCTTCCTCCATCGGTGAAACCGCGGATGAGTGGGCCGCCAAGGGAAGAAAAAATATTTTCGGCCAGCCCATGCTGGTCCGCCAGCTCCAATCGGAAGCGGGAGCCGCGGCCGCGGCGCACGGCTCCCTGGCCGGCGGGTCCTTGACCTCCACCTTTACGGCTTCTCAGGGGCTGCTGCTGATGATCCCCAATATGTATAAAATGTCCGGCGAGCTTCTCCCGGGAGTTATTCATGTCACGGCCCGTTCCATCGCCGGTCACGCCCTGTCCATTTTTGGAGATCATCAGGACATTATGGCGGTCCGGCAGACCGGGTTCTGCATGATCGCCTCCGCCTCGGTTCAGGAAGTCATGGATCTGGGCCTGGTGACTCATCTCTCGGCCATCGAAGCCAGTCTGCCCTTTATCCATTTTTTCGAAGGATTCCGGACCTCTCATGAAATCCAGAAAATCCAGGCCATTGATTACGAAGACATGGCCAAACTCGTCAATCATGAAGCGGTGAAGGCGTTCCGTGCCCGGGCCGCCAACCCGGAGCGGCCGGAATTAAGGGGAACGGCTCAAAATCCCGATATCTATTTTCAGAATTTTGAAGCATCCAATCCTTACTATACCAAAGTCCCGGCCATAGTCGAAAAATACATGAAAAAAGTCAGCGACCTGACCGGACGCACATACAATCTTTTTGATTATGTGGGCGCGCCGGACGCGAAACGCGTGATTATTTCCATGACCTCCTCCTGTGAAACCATCGATGAAACCGTTAAATATCTTGTGGGTCAGGGCGAGAAAGTCGGGCTGGTGAAGGTCCGCCTGTTCCGACCTTTTTCCGTTCCGCATCTGCTGGCGGCTATTCCCGCGTCGGCCGGAATCATCACGGTCCTGGACCGGACCAAGGAGCGCGGCGCCGTCGGTGAGCCGCTTTATGAAGATATTTGTACCGCCTACATGGAGCGTAAAGAAACGCCGACTATTATCAGCGGCCGTTACGGTCTCAGTTCCAAGGAGTTCAATCCCGGCATGGTCAAGGCTGTTTTTGACAACATGAAGTCCGATAATCCCAGGAATCATTTTACCGTCGGTATTATTGATGACGTCACCCACACCTCGCTGCCGGTGACCGGGGAAATCGATACCGCCCCGGAAGGCACGGTGCAGTGCAAGTTCTGGGGCCTTGGCTCGGACGGCACGGTGGGCGCCAACAAGAGCGCCATCAAGATCATCGGCGACAATACCGACATGTACGCTCAGGCATATTTCGCCTATGATTCCAAGAAATCGGGCGGCCTGACCATCTCCCATCTGCGCTTCGGGAAAACGCCGATTCAGTCCACTTATCAGGTTTCCGCGGCCGATTACATCGCCTGCCACAAGGCCGGCTACGTGAACATGTATGATGTTCTGGAAGGCATTAAAACCGGCGGCACCTTCGTGCTCAATACCAACTGGACGCCGGAGCAGCTGGAGGAAAAGCTGCCGGCGGCCATGAGACGGACGATCGCCGCCAGAAAATTGAAATTTTATACCATTGACGCCGTCAAAATAGCGGGAGAAATCGGGCTGGGCGGCCGCATCAACATGATCATGCAGACCGCGTTTTTCGCGCTGGCCAATGTCATTCCGGTGGACGACGCCATCAACCACCTCAAGGACCAGATTAAAAAGATGTTCGCCAAAAAAGGCGACAATGTCATTGCCATGAACTGCGACGCGGTTGATAAAACCATGGAAAACATCGTCCAAGTCAAATATCCCGACGCCTGGGCGACGGCCACGGACGCGAAGGCCGGGGAAGAAAAGGTCCCCGAGTTTGTCAAAAACGTCATGATGCCCATGCTCTCCCAGCAGGGCGATAAACTGCCGGTAAGCGCCTTTCGGCCCGACGGCATCTTCCCGGTCGGTACGACAAAATATGAAAAACGCGGCATCGCCATTAATGTACCGGAATGGATCCCGGAGAACTGCATCCAGTGCAACCAGTGTTCCATGGTGTGTCCGCACGCGGCTATCCGGCCGGTGCTGCTGACCGACGAGGAGCTGAAGAAAGCACCGAAAAACTTTGCCACGGTTCCGGCCAAGGGCAAGGAACTGGACGGCTTGCATTTCCGGATTCAGGTCAATACCCTTGACTGCCTCGGGTGCGGCAACTGCGCCGACATCTGCCCGGCCAAAAAAGGCGCCCTGGTCATGCAGCCCCTGGAAACCCAGACCGATCCCCAGGTGGCCAACCACAAATTTTCGGAAACGGTCAGCATCAAGGATAATCTTCTCAAGCGGGATTCCATCAAGGGCAGCCAGTTATGCCAGCCCTTGCTGGAATTCTCCGGCGCCTGCGCCGGCTGCGGGGAAACGCCGTATGCCAAGCTGTTGACGCAGCTGTTCGGTGAGCGCATGGTCATCGGCAACGCCACCGGCTGCACTTCCATCTGGGGCGGCTCGGCGCCGTCCATTCCTTATTGCGCCAATAAAGACGGATTCGGCCCCACCTGGGGCAACTCCCTGTTTGAAGATCCGGCCGAGTTCACCTACGGCATACTGCTGGCCCACAAGCAGCAGCGCGCTCAACTGACTGATCTGATGAAGCAGGCGCTGACCGCGGACATTGACCCCGCCGTCCGGGAGGCCATGACCGGCTGGCTGGATAACATGAACGACGCCGTTGGTTCCCGGAAATATGGCGATCAGCTGAAAGCGTTGCTGCCGAAATTCGCGGGCGACAAACTCCTGGCCGGGATCAAAACCATGTCAAAGCTTTTCACCAAAAAATCCTACTGGGCTTTTCTGGGTGACGGCTCCGCCTATGATATCTCCTTTGGCGGCGTGGATCATGTCCTGGCCTCGGGCGAGGATATCAACGTCATGGTGTTTGACACGGAAGTCTATTCCAACACCGGCGGCCAGTCCTCCAAGGCCACCCCGACCGGATCCATCGCCAAGTTCGCCGCCTCCGGCAAGAAAACCGCCAAAAAAGACATGGGCGGCATGTTCATGACCTACGGTTACGTCTATGTGGCCAGCGTGGCCATGGGCGCCAATAAACAGCAGTTGCTCAAGGCCTTTACCGAGGCCGAGGCTTATCCCGGCCCCTCGCTGATCATGTGCTACGCGCCCTGCATCAACCACGGCATTAAAAAAGGCATGGGCAAGAGCCAGGAAGAGATGCGGCTGGCCGTGCAGTGCGGATACTGGCCCCTGTATCGTTTCAACCCCTTATTGAAAAAAGAAGGCAAAAATCCGTTTATCCTGGATTCCAAGGAACCGGACGGCACCCTGCAACAATTCCTGGCCGGTGAAGTGCGTTACGCCGCCCTGCAGAAGACATTCCCGGAAGAGTCCAAGCGGCTGACGGTTCAACTGGAAAAGGAGTATCAGGAACGTTATCAGCGGATGAAAGCCATGGCCGTGGGTTTGTAGGGACGCCCTTTATATTTTTATATTTAACGAGTTTGCTAATCAAAAACTTTTATTATTAGCGACTTTTACCTTTTTAAGGGGAAAGCGCTCACTTTATAAACAGTAGTTTTGAGGGCGTCTGCGAGTGTTGCTGTTGAACATAAATATAAAAATATAAAGGGCGTCCCTAAATATGGCCTAAATATGGCTGATTTTCTGAGGCCCACCTTTACCATTGAATCCGATCACCCGGCCATTGTCGAGTGCGCACTGAGTATAACAGGCGATTGCCGTGACAACAGAGAAAAAGCCATTAAGCTCTTCTACTTTGTCCGGGATGAGATACGGTATAATCTTTTTATGATTTCCGTATTTGAGGAGGATTTTAAAGCCTCCCGGGTGCTGGAGTGGGGCAAGGGTTATTGCGTGCAAAAGGCCGTGCTTTTGACGGCGCTGGCAAGGGCCGCTGGCATTCCCGCCAGAATGGCTTTCGCCAGGATTAGAAATCATCGGGTCCCGGACCATATCCTTAAAACAACAGGCTCAAATATATTTCCCCGGCACGGGTATAACCAATTTTACCTGAACGAACGATGGGTGAGCGCCGCCGCCACCTTTGACAAGAAAGCCTGCGAAAAAAACGGATTGCCCATGGTCGAATTCGACGGCACCTCCGATGCCATCCTTCCGGAAAAGGATCTTTCGGGAAATCCGTATATCGAATATCTGGAAAAGTTTCCCGCCTGCGCGGATCTGCCTTTTGAATGGATCGCCGAGGCCATTTCCAAGAGAGTCGGCAAAGACAAAAGGCCGTCCTTCAGATAAATTTTGGGGGCCTCCTTTATTTTTATCACATAAACAATGGTTTTTCCGCCTCCCCCATGTTATGTTTATGAAAAAGCGCAAGAATTGACGACAACCCCGCGGCAGAGATCGAAAAAAGCAAAACCCTTAAAAAATTTTCGGGGCTGATATCATGCAACCATCGGATCTCAGAAAAGTTCTCAACTGGGATGCCTGCGTCGAGTGCGGGGAGTGCCTGGTTAATTGCAGATATATTGATTTTTCCCGGGAGGAGGCCATCCGGGAAATAAAGAAAATCAATCAAGGCCAGACCGCCGATATCCTGAAAAAATGCATCAGCTGTTATGCCTGCGACGCTTTTTGTCCTAATGACGCCCATCCTTACGAAAGGATTATTTACGGCTGGGACCAGCGGCACAAGCAGCAGGGCATGCCCAGGCGGGCCCGCTATCTGATGCCCGGGAAAAGGCCCAATTTCCGGGAAGACATCCGTTTTCACGCCGACGAAAAAGAGATCCTCGGCAAGTGGAACCAGCCCGATCCCCCGGCGGAAACCGTCCTTTATCCCGGTTGCAACCTGCTGGCCATGCCCTTTCTGGCCACGGGGAAAATCTTTGATCTGCTGCCGGTCTGGGGAAATTTTGACCTGTGCTGCGGTGAAATGTTTTTTCGCACCGGCAACCTGGACAAGACCCGGCAGATCGCGGAAAAGCTGACTGATTTTTACCGGGACAAGCCGGTCAGGGAGATGGTCTTCATCTGCCCGGCCGGTTACAACATGTTCACCAACGTGTTGCCGAAACAGTTCGGGGCCGAGTTTTCCTTTAAAACTACCTTTCTGACCGACTGGCTGACCGCGGCCCTGGACGACGGCCGTCTGACCCTTACCCATCCTCTTGACGGCAGCGTGGTCATGCACGACTCCTGCCACGCCCGGGTGCTGGGGGACGATTTCATGGAGGCCCAGCGAACGATATTGAAACGCCTTGGTCTGGCCGTGCATGAAACCCCGCAAAACAGAAAGCACGGCCTCTGTTGCGGCATGGCCGCCGGCGCCAGCAAGTACAGCGTGGTGGATCTGGTCAAGAACGCCCTGCGGCAGCTTGTGACCCTGGACCGGGCCGATGGTGACGCCGTCGCCGTTTACTGCACGGGCTGCCTGCTCATGTTAAGCTGCGTCCGTCCCCTGTCTCCCTTCGGCAAGCCCCTGATTCACCCTATAGAATACATCCGCCGCGCCCTGGGAGAATCCGTCCCCCGCCGCAATATTACCCGGGCCATGGCCATTACCGCCGGCATTCTGTTTCACTGTCTGCCCTGGTATTTCAGTCGCAGAAAATTTCAGCCCTGACAATGCAGATATTGACACGATTTCATCAGGTATGAGTTTGAACTAATACCATTCCCAGGCCACCCAGGGCACGGAATCATAAACATTGTCATCAATGCACAACTCCATGGAGCATTCGCCGCTTTTCCCAGAGCCCTTGAAAACCAGTTCGGCAATGACCTTGTCAAACGTAAAAAAAATAAATTTATACTGCTTTATTATCATGTGCATAATGCCGTCTTGCGGACTGACGATTTCGGTCTCCACATCTATACTTTGTCTTGCCCCCACACTGTAGACAAAGCCATTGAGGCACTGGCTGAACGGCTCCGCGTATTCGACCAGAACCGTTTCTCCGGGAGCAAGTCCCCGCGGCGTTAGGGGTTGAGAAGAATAAACTTTTTTGACAGTAACGGGATCGCCGGTAAAGGCGTCTTTTATGTCTATGTGATCATTTATGACGGCAATCTTTATGCGTCTTGTACACAGGTTGAGCATATCGCCCATCAAAGGTTTCCAGATCCATGACGGTATGGACGGAGAAATAAGATCAATACGGATTGATTCTGAACCTTTCATGGGACAGGCAACCTGAATTTCGCAATGGTCGATAAAAGTTGTCCCCGTGTTTTTTACTTCGACAAAGCCGGTCCACTCTTCCATAAACGGACGAATTTTAAGCTTGTCTCTGTTTTTTTCCCCATTTATGACGGCGCCCCGGTCTATGATTCTGGCCTTTACCGTTTCCGGAACCATTAATTGCCCGGCTTCAATTTCAACCCCCTCATAAAAGGCATGCCACTTGTTAACCCCGGCATGCAACCACTCTTTTTCCAACCGGCCTTGCTCATCGGTAGCGCCGCCCGGGTTTCCATTGATTTTTATTTCTACTCCCGGAAGGGGCCGACCGTTATTTATGGCCGTGAATACTACTGTTCCTTTTTCTGAGAATGAAGCCTGCACGATCACTTTTTCGCTTTTACCGGTATGGTCTTCAAAAGCGTGCAAAGGGCATAAAACCCCGGTCAAACCCGCAGAGATCAACGCGCCTGTTACCAGCAAGGCGAATTTTTGTATCGCTTTAAGAGGCATTTGCTCCCTCCCGAATCAAATGTTGCGAAATTAATTTTCAAGCAGGAAGTCGTTTTGTTTATTATCAGAAAATATGATGGGGCATCAAGGACAATCCGCATAATACTGAGAAGGGCACTGGTAACAAAGTCAAGCCCGGAATGACGGTTTAAAGATTTTTTACAAAGCCGTTAAAAATAATAATCCCGGTTGTCGCTTATTTCTCTTGCCTTTCTCTGTGCGACTTTATTGAGCACTTTTATGGATGGGAACGTGTCCAGCGGGAAATTAAAAACATAATCCAGCTCTCGGTCAAATATCTCTTCGTCCAGAATCAACGTCGGATAATATCTGGCGAAGAAAAAATGGCTTAATAAAAAATTTGGTTCGATTTTAATGGCTTTTTCAAATGATGCGCGGGCCTTTTCCGGGCCGCCGCCGCCCACGGCCGGCATGATGGCGTAGTATACCCCGATCAGGACATGGGCCGAACCGTATTCAATGGTTTCGTCCGTTTCTATTATCCAGTTTGTCAGATCAACGAAGTCTTCGGCCAGATCCAACACTTTAGGTACATCAAGGCTGCAGATAAGGTTCAGTCCCATGTTCAGAGCCGCGCCGTATGCCGCGGGAAGATCTTTTTTCTTTAAGAACTTTACGCCCTCTTTAAAGGGCTTGTCGTTTTCAATGGCTTTTTTGAATTTTTTATTGGTTTTCAAGGCCTTGACTCCGTAATCGAATCCCCGCCAATAGACGCTCCTGGCGCGTTCCAGCCTTTGTTCACGTTCGGTTTCGTCAATATCTTCATAGTCATCAACCACCACAAAGCCGAGTCCGTAATAACCGTAAAGCTTTGAAACCAGGGCATTTAACGCCATGTTGTCCGGTGAGTTTACGGCCAGGGTTTCCAGCAGAATCAGATCCGCCTCGAGCAGGGACTGAACGACAACCAGGTCGTCATGCCGCAGACCGGTGTCCAGCAGGTCGTTTATGGTGGGAACCGCTAGATCGCTGATGGTTCTCTGTACCAGAGGCATCCCCCCGATTACCGCGCAGCCGGAAACATAAACAGGAAGAGATACAACTATAAATAATTTGAAGATATTTGAGAACAAACTGACTGGTCTCATATCGCCCCCCTTTTTTTTCATGAACCCAGCCAGAGACTCAGACCGGGAACATAGGTAATCACTAAAAGCGTCATTACTGCCAGAATCAGGAAAGGCAAAACCGCTCCATACAGATAAACGATGCTTTTGTTGAATCTGAAGCTGGAGATGAAAAGGTTCAATCCGATCGGCGGGGGACAATAGCCGACTTCAAGATTTACCAGGAAAATAATCGCCAGATGAACCGGATCAACGCCGAAACTGATAGCAATGGGTGTTATCAGCGGCACCACCACCATGATGGCTGAAAAAATATCAAGAAAACAACCTACGATCAGCAGCAGACAATTGAGCATTATCAAAAAGACGACTTTCGATTCCGTGAACTGCTTCATGAACTCCACGACTTCATAGGGTATGCGGAAATCAACGATGAAATAGGAAAAAGCCAGAGCCATACACAGAATCATCAATATAGCGCCCACCATCTTGACGCTGTCGATCGTAACCCTGTAAAGCCTTCTGAAGTTCAAATCCCTGTTGATCAGGACCTCGGCGATAAACACGTAGGCCGCGGTCAGCGCGGCCACTTCCGTCACCGTCGCGAGTCCGCCGTATATGCCGACGAGGATTAAAACCGGAATGGGGATTTCCCAGATCGCTTTTTTAAGGGCAAGATAAATTCTTTTAACCTCAAATTTGTCCCGGGGCATCTTATTTTTTAACGCGGTTAAAAACGGGTAACCGCCCCAGACCAGCATCAGCAGAACACCGGGCAATATCCCAGCCGTGAAGATGCTCTGGATATCAACGCCTCCGATAAAACCGTATAGTATGACCGGTATGCTGGGCGGGAAAAGGAGGCCAAGGCTTCCGGATGCCGTGACAAGGCCCATGGACATCTTCTCAGAATAGCCGCTTTTCATCAGCGCCGGCAGCAGCAGGCCGCCCACGGCAATGATGGTTACGCCGGAGGCGCCGGTAAAAGCCGTAAACAAGGCGCAGGAGACAATGGTTACCCAGGTTATGCTGCCCGGCAGCCACCCCAGCAGGGAATTGTTCAATTCAACCAGACGAGCGGGCATCTTGCTCTCGGCCATGATGTATCCCGAAAATGTAAACAGCGGGATGGAAACCAGTACCGGATTTGAAACCAGTCTGTAGACCTCGGCAAAAATAACCGCCAGAGGCTCTCCGGCAAACCAGTATATACAGAACAGGGAAGAGGCGCCGAGAACGATAAAAAGAGGGGTTCCAACCACAAAAAAGAATAAGACCGCGGCCAGGAAAGCCCAGGGAAGGACCAAGTCAATCATTTTTTTAATCCTTATTTACCCGGCATGGCGAATATTTTTAATATCCTGCAGCGCCAGCAGGAAAAATCGATACAATATTATCGAAAGGCTGACCGGCATCACCAGTTGCAGAACCCACAGGGGAACGGGAATGGCCGTCAGCCTTTCCTGCATCTCATATTCCAGTTGCAAAAAATCCACGGCGTAAATGATCAGCAGGCCGCATACCATCATCGCGAAGATATTAATTAAAATCATTATATAATTTCGCAGCCTGCCCTTCAAAAACTTTGACACGAAATCGACCTTGATGTGTTCGGCCTTTCGCGTGGCCAGGCTTCCGCCGACCATCGCCAGCCATAGCACCAGAACCTGATTCATACTGCCTGAATAAGAGGGCACATTGATCTCCATGGCCCTGAAGAAAATCTGCAGAACATTGATAATAATGATGGCAAAAATCATGAACACGACCAGCGCTTCTTCGATTTTCGCGATAACATCGTCAACCCTTTTAAATATCCGCATTGGGGGGCCCCCTATTGCTGCTGGCGAAAGTCTTCCAGATGTTTCTTGACGATATCGAGAATTTCTCCGGGGAACATGTTCCCCGGGAGGGTTTCCCAGACCTTCATTGTTTTCTCTCTGATCTTAGCCAGTTCTTCAGGTGGAATTTCAACGGCACGGACACCGCCGGATTCGATAAGAACCTTCAGTGCTTCTTCATCCGCCTCGTGGATTTTTTTAAGGTATTCTTTTTTTATTTTTTCAACATTTTCATCATACAGAAAAGCCTGTATATCCGGCGGCAGTGATTCCCAGGCTTTTCTGGTAAAAATGAAAAAAGCCGGGGTATAAAACAGGGAAGGCGTATAGACCGTATCGGCAAATTTGTTCCACTGAAAAGCCTGGACATGAAGGGGGGTGCCGTAAAAAGCGGTTATCATCCCGGTCTGTAAGGCCGTCAATGTCTCGGGCAGGGGGAGCGAAACCGGATTGATGCCCAGGGATCTTGATATCTCCAGCATGACCGGATCGCCTTCCCATTGCCAGACCTTTTGTAAGGGAAAGTCCCTGGTCAAGCTGTCCAGTTTCCCCTTAGTCCAGAAATGCGCAAACCCGGCCTCGGAAATTTCGACTAACTTGTAACCCCGTTCCCA
>CAYSMV010000210.1:0-9438 GCA_964432245.1 uncultured Desulfobacterales bacterium | reverse complement strand
CGGGGTCAAGTTCTTTGTGGAAACGGACAACGATAATGCCGGGAAATGCGACAGTTCCTCTTCCACGGATATCCAGGATGCGTTTATCGATGTGCGTATTGCAGATGCCAACCACTGGGTAAAGGCCGGTCTGATTCTCCTCCCATTTTCAATGGAGAATTTTTCTTCGGCGGCCAGTTTGCTGGGGCTCGATTACAACTCGGAGATTATTAAACTGACAAACACATTTGTTTGGAGAGATTACGGTGTTTCTTTCCATGGTGGTTTTGGAAAAAAATTTGCTTATCGGGCCGGAATATTTGATGGCTATGACATGTCGGGAAGCAGTAAGAATCCGGATGCCGAGCTTCGTTTCACGGGGCATATGAGTTACAGCCTTATTGGAGAGGTTGAAACCGGGTGGTTTTTCACCCAGGACAAGCTTGGCAAAAAAGGTGACTACCTGGCCATTGGTGCCGGTGTTGACTATCAGGAGGATGCCGTCCTTTACACAAGTCAGGACGTGACTTCGGAAATCGATTCGAGGGCTCTGGTGGTGGATATTCAGTCAAACTTCGGCCTCGGGAGCATTGGTATGGGGGAGATGGATTTGACCGTCAACGGAGCTGTTTATGAATGGGACAATGCCAATTTCGACGGTATTACTGCATTTGCGGAAGCAGGATTCCGGGTCGGCCATGCCCTAGGGACTTTGAAACTTTCCACCCAGCGGCCGGATGATGGCGACGACATCGACGATATTACCTTCGGCCTCCATTATTTTCTGAAGGGCCACAATGCCAGGGCCGGTGTTGAGTTTCGTACGGGCGACAGCGACGATATGGTTCTGGCGGGGATTCAGTTCCTTCTGTAGCAGCCTTTCAGCATTATAGCAAACCGGCCGGCCGATGGCGTGTTTCTGCCAGCCGTCGGCTGGATTTTTATTTTTGACAATAACGTCCGGGCGGTTTAATTTGTGATAAAAACGTTGATTTTTTTCCTTCGAAGAAAAGGCGACCGCCATGGCCAAACATTCTGATGTGGGATAGGAATTTGTTTCTCCGGTTATCATCAGGCGGTCTTGTGTGTCGAGGTTTTCCCTGCCATTACATGTTTAATGGGCTTTCAGGCGGGATGAGGACATTTCTCCGCTGACAGCCCTGATAGAAAACATCCAGGCCGGTTGTGCTTTTTTCGCGCATTGCTTTAACAGTCCCGCTTGACCTTCATGATGTTTTCCATGAAATGATTGATCTGTTCCAGGATTCCTTCCCGGGAAACAATCCTGGGATCCGATAGATCATAATTGATAATCAGCAGCGGCAATCCCTGTTCGCGGCATTTTTCCCTGAGGATGCCGTTCAAGGCGGCGGTGTTTTTACAGCCGACGTGTCCGGCGACCCAGAGCATGTCAATGTCAAACTGTTTGACTGCCGTAAAAATATCGTCGATGTAATTGGCGGCCGGTCCCCGGGTGTGCCGGGTCATGGGGCCTTCCATGATATTCTGGCCGAGGCCGTAAAGCATCGATTCTTCGGAACCGGTATTGATATACGATTTCCGGCGGCAAAAGGTCATGCTGTCCATAATCAGGGAAACACCGTAGACGGACTCGGCCCAGTTAAACAGATCGGCCACATGGAACAGCGGCGCGTTCCACAAGAGCGCCCGGAACCGTTCGTTTTTCACCGCGGCTACCCCTTTTTCAAGGTTTTCCCGGCCCAGCCTGCTCAAGCTTTTGTAAATTTCGGTAGTGCGTTTATCCCCGGGCATGGCATTGGAACCCCACAGGTGCATCAGATAAACGGGCTCGGCTGCCAGGGGTGCCGGCCGGACGCGAATCATGTCCCACAGATCCATTTCACAGGCGACCATCCGGTTGCGTTCTTCGCATATCTCTTTTAGTTTATCCCAGTCCATTCTGCCCGGCGTGTGTTGTTCCAGCCATGCAATCAGGCGGAACATTTCGCCGATGAAATACTGCCGGGCTTTTTCAGAATAAAAATGGTGGGGAATATCCAGCCGCATGGTCGGCAAGCGCAATTTTTTTTCCAGAACCGTGTAGGAGGACATGCCGCCGTCACACGGCATATTGGAAGCGACCAGGGCAATGGCCGTTGGCAGGTGACCGGAAAGAGCCAGACCGACAGTGCTTTTGGGGAGGCTGCACACATCCGGGGGAATGCCGTTGTTTTCAGCCACATCGATATATGGTTCGGCGCTGTCCGGCACGATCAGGGGCATGGCCAGGCCGAGTATTTCCGTCATAAACGGGGCCAGCCCCATGGCCCGGAATATTTCCGGCGCAATCATGTCTTCATGCAGGACGGTCTTTTCCGGCTGGCCGAACACATCCGCCAGCATGTAACCGAATCCCTCAATAATAAAGGCGATGACCAGGCAGGTGGCTTCCAGATAATTGTCTTCCCTGTTTTTGCCCAATCTCTCGTAAAGGGTGAAGGCTTTGGCCAGGGTTTTTAGCCAGGGGTAGCGGCGAAGGTCACCGGCCACACCCGGAAGACCGCGATCGCTGACAAAACGGAGCGCGGTCAGTCCGCTTTTTGCTTTATACCGGGCGTAAACCCAGTGGCGCCTGGCAGGATGCATCGTTTTTTTCCGTGTGATGTCCGGTTGAGGCCTCTTACCGGCAGCCCCAATGTTTGTTGCCGTAGTTTGCCGGCTATTATGGCATAACCATCCCAGACGAAAACCATCTTAATAGATAATTGAGGCTCGATCAATCCTGCTGTTGACAAGAATGCAAAAAAAAAGATCCAGCCAAAGCAAATTATTCAGCAAGTTGTGGTAATGTGAGTCTTTTTTGTGGTAATTTTTTGTTTAAGCTCTCCGGGGAAATTTTAATTTTTGGTTCTTCCAGGCTTCGTTGCTTGCTCACAAGGAAAAGCAAAAACATGCCGACATTAATCGAACAGATTGCGGACTGGGCGGTGAGGATTCAGGACAAAGACGTGCCGGAGCGCGTCAAGGCCAAAGCCCGTCTGCAGCAGCTGTCCGTTATCGCGGCCATTGCCGCCGGCGCCCGCCATGACATCGGGAAAAAGGTTCTGGCCGGCCTCGAGCTATGGGCGTCGCCGGGCAAATGTACCCTGCTGCCGGAAGGACGGCGGCTGGACCTGCTGAGCGCGATTTACGGCAACGCCTCTCTGAGTCTGGCGCTGGATTATGATGATTATCTTTTTTGCGGGCATACCGGCCATAGCGCCGTCTGCGTTTCGCTGGCCGTAGCCGAGAGGGAAGAGCGGTCTCTGGCCGAGGCGCTGCTTTCACAGATCATCGCCAACGAAATCGAAGGTCGGCTGGGAGCCGCCATTGTCATCGGTCCGCATAACGGCCAGACCTGGTCTCCGATTCACCTGGCCGGGGCGGCCGCGGTCACCGGCCGGCTGATGGGGCTTGATGCGCGGCGGACGGCCCACGCCATGGCCATTGCTCTGTATCAGCCGACCTATGTTCTTTTCCCGGGCTTCATGGGGCCGGACTCCAAAGCGACCACCGCGGCTACGCCGGCCGTGACCGGAACCCGGGCCGCGCTGTTGGCGGCAGCCGGAGCCACGGGACCCCTTGATATACTGGAGCATCCCCAGGGGTTTCTAAAGCGGTTCAGCTTTGTGGAAACCTCTTTTTTTCTCTCCGGGCTCGGTCTCTCCTGGGTTACCGATACCCTGGCCTGCAAAATTTATCCGGGTTGCGCTTATATCGACACCACCGTGGACGGGGTGCTGGCCTTGCGACGGGAATATGAGAAAGCGGCCGGAAAACCGCCGGCGCCGGAAGATGTTCTGGACGTGCGGGTGGACGCTTCCCTGCTGACCGTGGAAATGGACCGGCTCAGTCGCGCGGGCGGAGCATTTGATCCCCTGAATCCGGTTTCCATCAATTTTTCCATTCCTGGTAACGTGGCCCTGGCGCTTTTACACGGCCGGTTGACGGCCGCGGATCTTTCCGAATCGTCTCTCCGCGCCAACGCCGCCCGCATACTTAACCTGTCCGCGAAAGTCCGGCTACGGCATGACTGGCAATTAACCCTGGATTTGATGGCGGCTCTGGACAAGACGTTGAATCTGCGCCGGGCGCTCAGGCAGATCGGGTGGCGCCGTTTGCTGGCCGCCCGAAAAAAAATTCGGGATCATTATAATCATTCCATCGGGCTCAGTCGGGATGATTTTCGTCAATATGCCGTGCTGTTGGCCAGGGCCTGCCGCAGACCGTCTTTTCTGATCCTTAGAAAACAATCCCGATCCGCGCCGGTTGTTTCCGATCATCGTCCCTACGATTTTGGTGAATGTCCGCTGGATCGATTTTCTATGCCTTTCGCCGCCCGGGTTACCATACGCACGCGGGACGGACAACGATTGACCTGTTGCCGAACTCATCCACTGGGTGGCCCGGGCAGGGAGTGGCCGGAAACGTGCCGGCTGATAGCAGAGAAGCTGGTCCGGGAAACCGGCGTTGATTTGGCGGGCAAGACCATGGAAGGATGGATAGCGGATGGACCGCAAAAACCGGATTTACCGGTCCGGAACTTTCTGGAAAGGTTCGGAAAGAATACCATCGAGTAGAAGATATCCGTGTTGACATGGTTCGTTATATCGGCTAAGTGGCAGAAAGATTGAACTTTATAAAAGGCAGGAAAGGGCTGGCCGTGTCGTTTGCTTCTGAATCCGATCAAATTTTAAAAAGCGGCCTCCATGAGGCGGAAAATCTTTTATCCGAGGCGATTCGCAGCCTTCGATTTCATGCCTCGGCCGGATACAGTGGCGGTGATTGCGGTACCGTCAATCTGGAACGGCTTCAACGATGGAGTGATCAGGATTGTTTACGTTTTAGTGGCGTTCCGCCGGAAACCGCGGCGGACATCATAGCTTGCAGGGGGTGCCCCCTGGAGGCAGGACGGACCAATAGAATAGCCGGGGCGGGATTCGCCGGGGCAAGAGTGATGTTTATTATGGGCTACCCGTCGTATTCAGCCGACAGGGAGAAGACGCCTTATGCCGGAGAAAGCGGAAGATTACTGGTCAGGATTCTTGCCGCCATGTCGCTGGCGCCGGATGATGTCTATGTGACTTATGCCGTTAAATGCCGTCCGCCTGACGGAAGAGAGCCGTCGGCCGAAGAAGCGCGTCATTGCATTAATTTTCTGGAACGCGAGATAAAAGCCGTGGCGCCGGACATGATCTGTGCCCTGGGTGAGTTTGCCGCCCGGTCTCTTTTAGACAAACCTGAGCCCCTGGAATCGTTGCGTGGAAAGTTTTACGAAAGAAACGGCGTCAGGGTTATGCCTACCTGGCATCCAGACGATATGATTGACGATTCCGCTAAAAAGAGGCCGGCTTGGGAGGACTTTCGCAAGGTAATGGCCGGCCTTGACATAATTTGATTTTTTTTGATGGAAATATTAAGTTGTACACTATAATATAGTTTTTTTGTTTAAAAAGAAATCCGCGGACTTGTACGCTCCGGGGAACAAAGCATCGAGGAGGTGAAACAACGATGGAAAAGGAAAAAAAAGAGAAGCCACTGGAGAAGATGACGGCAACAGAATTGCGTGAGGTGGCCAAGGGGATTGAGGGCGTTACCGGCGCTCACGGCATGAACAAGGCGGAGTTGCTGGATGTGATCCGTCAGGCCAAGGGAATAGTCGTACCGGGCAAACAAAAGGACGTTTCATATATACGTGAAATAAAGGGGAAAATTCGGGAAACGAAAAAGCAGCGGCAGGAAGCTTTAAATGCCGGCGATTCCGGCAGAGCGACACGATTGCGTCTTCGTATCAGCCGGCTCAAGAAAAAAACCCGCCGGGCTGCCGCCTGATTGAGCCTCATTGGTTCCAGACTGTGGAAACGGGGGAGGCTTGCTTTTGATCAAACAGGAAAAACCAGACACTTTAACCGATCAGGCAGAACGGTTTATTGTATCTCTGGGTACGGAAAAAGGTTATTCTCCCCACACGCTGCGTGCCTATTACGGTGATCTTCAGGAATTTATCACTTATCTGGAAAAGGGCGACGCGGTTTCCTCCAAAAGCGGTGAAAGCATCATGGCTGAGCAGATAACCGTTCTTTCAATTCGTGGCTATCTGGTCTGGCTTCACCAGAAGGGGGTTGACAAGCGTTCGGTATCCCGAAAACTTTCGTCGCTGCGTTCTTTTTTCAGATATCTGAAAAAGCATGGGCTGCTGGCGGATAATCCGGCCGAGGGTGTTCTGTCGCCTAAAACCGGCGAAAAGATTCCCGCTTATTTGTCTGTTGATGATATGTTTCGTCTCCTGGACTCGATATCCGGGGATTCGCTTCCGGCATTACGGAACCGGGCTATTTTTGAAACCATTTATTCCACCGGTATCCGGGTTTCGGAAGCGGCGGGACTGGATGTGTCCAGTATTGACAGTGTGCGCGGGGTCTTGCGGGTGTATGGCAAAGGCAGCAAGGAACGATTGGTTCCCGTCGGTCGTCAGGCGATAGCCGCAATTCAGCGTTACAGGAAGAGGCTGTCGGAAGAAAGCGATATTGCCATGACGGGTGGACCGCTTTTTTTAAACAGGAACGGGAAGCGGCTCACGACCCGGTCAATGGAACGGATATTAAAAAAGATCGCCGCGGCCTGCGGCTTGACGGTGCCGTTGTCTCCTCATGCGCTGCGGCATTCTTTCGCGACGCACATGCTGGACGCGGGCGCGGATCTGAGAATCGTGCAGGAAATTCTCGGGCATAAGAGCCTGTCGACAACGCAGAAGTATACGCATTTAACCATCGATAAACTGATGGAGGTATATGATCGTGCCCATCCCAGAAAATAGTACCGGCCGGATTATGCGGGGGACCACCATTCTTGCCCTCAGGCATAAGGGGAAAACCGTGGTGGCCGGCGACGGCCAGGTGACGCTGGAGACGACAATTATCAAACATACCGCGAAAAAAGTGAGACGCATATACAAGGATCAAATTATTGTCGGCGTGGCCGGCGCTACGGCCGACGCCCTGAATCTTTCCGAGCGGCTGGAATCGAAACTGGAACGCTATAACGGCAACCTTACCCGTGCGGCCGTGGATCTGGCCAGAGACTGGCGCACGGATAAGTATTTGAGGCGGCTGGAGGCCCTGATGATAGCCGTGGACGCTGAACATATGTATCTTATTTCCGGAAACGGAGATGTTATTGAACCCGACAAGGATGTTGTCGGGATCGGTTCGGGAAGCGTCGGCGCTCAGGCCGCGGCTCTGGCGCTGATGGAACATGCGTCTCTTGATGCGGCGGAAATCGCCCGGGAGGCCATGCGTATCGCGGCTACCTATTGTATTTATACCAACACACAGGTGACCATAGAAGAACTTTATTAGAAGGGAAAGCACGTTAAACGCTTATGAGTGAATTAAAACCCGTTTATATCGTAAAAGAGCTTGATAAATATATTATTGGTCAGGACCGGGCTAAACGGTCGGTTGCCATTGCGTTGAGGAATCGATGGCGCCGGCGTCAGGTGCCCGAGGATCTGCGCGATGAAATCGCGCCCAAAAATATTATCCTGATCGGGCCCACCGGGGTCGGCAAGACCGAAATCGCCAGAAGGCTGGCCAACCTGGCGGACTCGCCTTTTTACAAGGTAGAAGCGTCGAAATTCACGGAAGTCGGCTATGTCGGCCGGGATGTCGAATCCATGGTCAGAGATCTGCTGGAGCTGACTGTGAACAGGGAGAAAGCCGCTCAGCAGGAGGCCGTAAAGTCCAAGGCGAAAGAGAACGCGGAAGAGAGGCTGCTGGATATTCTCCTGCCTGTCGCGGGCGGTAAACAGCGTCAGGCGGTTGACGAAAACACGGGAGAAACGCCGGGGCAAATAGCCGTGGCCGATGAGAGCCGGACGTCCACCAGGGAAAAAATTAGGGCCATGTTACGCCAGGGCAGGCTGAATGACCGGTTCGTCGATCTTGAACTGGCGGAAAAAAATATGCCCATAGTGGAAATTTTTTCAAGCGCCGGGCTGGAAGAGATGGGTATTAATTTCAAGGACATGTTATCCGGTATCATGCCTAAAAATATTAAAAAGCGGAAGCTGCGGGTGCCTGAAGCACTGGATATCCTGACATCCGAAGAAAGTCAGGAACTGGTTGACATGGACCAGGTCGTTCGTAACGCCATTACACGGATAGAACAGACCGGTATCATATTTCTGGACGAAATCGATAAGATCGTCGGCGCTGAAAAAGGCCACGGTCCGGATGTTTCCAGGGAAGGGGTGCAGCGGGACCTGCTGCCTATCGTGGAAGGCTGTACGGTAACGACCAAATACGGACCGGTGAAAACGGATCATATCCTTTTTATCGCTTCCGGCGCTTTTCAGTCGAGTAAGCCGTCGGACCTGATCCCGGAACTCCAGGGGCGATTTCCCATCCGGGTGGGGCTGGACCCCCTGGGAAAGGCGGAATTCGTCAGAATCCTGCAGGAGCCGAAAAACGCCCTTCTTCTTCAGTATACGGCGCTGCTGAAGACGGAAGGTATTGACATCGTTTTTCGGAAGGACGCGGTGGAGGAGATCGCCGGTATCGCCGAAGAGGTGAACAATCATATGGAAAATATCGGCGCCCGGCGTTTGCATACGGTGATGGAATGTCTGCTGGAAGACATCCTTTTCGAGGCGCCGGATACATCCAGTAAGAGGATTGAAATCGACAGCGCCTACGTGAATGAAAAGCTGAAGGAGATCAAGGCGGACGAGGATCTGAGCCGCTTTATCCTTTAGCTCGGGAATAAAGTGATGACCATGGAACCCAGTGTAGCGGATATATTGATCGAATCCCTGCCTTATATCAGGCGTTTTTCAGGTATGACCATCGTGGTAAAGTACGGCGGGCATGCCATGGTGGATGAACAGCTGAAAAAGGATTTTGCCGAGGACATCACCCTGCTCAAGTTTATCGGCATTAATCCGGTGGTTGTGCATGGCGGCGGGCCTCAGATTAATTCCGTGCTGAAGCAGATGGGGATCGAATCCAATTTTGTCCGGGGCATGCGCTACACGGATAAAGCGACCATGGACGTGGTTGAAATGGTGCTGGGCGGCAAGGTGAACAAGTCGATCGTGGCCCAGATAAACCAGTGCGGCGGCCGGGCCGTTGGGTTAAGCGGCAAGGACGGCGGCCTTATTTCAGCGTCAAAGTTGACCATCGTGAACGAGCCGGAAGGCGGCTCTCCTCCGGAAATTATCGATCCCGGGCTGGTCGGAGATGTCACCTCAATTTCGCCCCAGGTGATAGATACGCTTATTCGTCAGGGATTTATTCCGGTTATCGCGCCGGTCGGGGTGGGCAAAAACGGAGAGACATATAATATCAACGCCGATCTGGTCGCATCCAAAATGGCCGCGGCGCTGTCGGCCGGCCGGCTGATTCTGCTGACCGATGTGGATGGCGTTCTGAATGCGGACGGCGGGCTGATTTCGTCTAT
>CAYSMV010000209.1:0-2345 GCA_964432245.1 uncultured Desulfobacterales bacterium | reverse complement strand
GATGTCACCGGTGAGCTGCTGTCCATGAGCGGCCGGGCCGAACAGGCCGGTATCACCATGGTCATCGGCATGGGCAATTCGCCCGGCGCCACCAACCTGCTGGCCAGGTTCGCGGCCGACCACCTGCTCGACGAAACCGAAGCCGTGGATATCTTTCACGCCCACGGCGGCGAGCCATTCGAAGGCAAAGGGGTCATCGGCCACCGCTTCCATTGCATGTCCATCGATATCCCCATGTACCTGGACGGCAGCCTCCGGCATGTAAAATTCTTCGAGGAAGACGGCGTGTCGCTGCGGCGAACCTTTGATTTTCCGATCCTGGGCGACGGCATCACGGTCTACCCCTACCCTCACCCGGAACAGGTGACCCTGCCGGAATACCTGAATGTCCGCCGGGTAACCAACCGCGGCACCATCCTGCCGGAAGCATATTATCAGTTGACCATGGATGTCTGCCGGCTGGGCCTAACCGACAAGACGCCGCTTGACATCAACGGCATTAACATCACGCCCTATGATTTCGCGGCCTCCTTTCTGATCCGGGAACGGGAAAGAATCCTCAGGGAAACCGGCTTCGGCAGCCAGAAAGGATGCACCTCCACGGTGGTGACCGGCAAAAAAAACGGCCGCCGTCAGGAGCTGCGGTTTCACCTGGCTTCCGATTCCCAGGCCCTGGGGGAAGGCACCGGCATCCCGGCGGCCGCGGGCGCCATCCTGCTGCAGCAGGGAAAAATTGCCCGCAAAGGAATTTTCCCGCCGGAAGGCGGCATCAATCCCCTGGATTTTATTTCGCTGATTCCCGTGATACTTGAAAAAAACAGAAGCGCGGACCCGACCCGGAACGCGCAGCTGCTGATCGACATCATCGATGAAAACGGCAAAAAAACGACCATGGACATGATGACGGCGGCCCGGATGCTGACGGCGGCGCCGGGGAGCAAAAAAAACAATTTATGAACGCCGAAAAATACATACTGGCCGTTGATCACGGCACTTCCGGCGTCAAGACAGCGATAATCACGGTTTCCGGCCGGGTGGTTGATTTTGAGTTCGAAAAAACCGACCTGCTCTTTCTTCCCGGCGGCGGCGTGGAGCAGGATCCCGGCCAATGGTGGCGGGCGCTTGTGGCGACCTGTTCCAGGCTGATGGGCAAAGGCACGGTTGACAAAAAAAACATCGCCGCCGTATCCGTTTCCAGCACCTTCTCCAGCACCGTGGCGGTCGACCGGAACGGCAACGCCCTGATGAACGCCGTTACCTGGATGGATACCAGGGGCGGACCCTACGTCAGGAAAGCCATGGCCGGATTCCCGCGTTTTGAAGGATACGGAATCTTCAAGGCCCTGCGCTGGATCGCCAGAACCGGCGGCGCGCCTACCCTGTCCGGCAAAGACGATATCGGCCATGTCCTGCTGATCAAGCATGAATTTCCGGAAATCTACGAAAAGACGCGCATGTTTCTGCCCAGCAAGGATTTTCTGAATCTTAAACTGACCGGAAAGTTCGCGGCCAGTTTCGATTCCATTCATCTTTTCTGGGTGACTGACATCCGGGACATCAACAACATCCGGTATGATGAACGACTGATCAGGGGATTCGGCATCGACCGTGAAAAACTGCCGCCCCTGCTCGCCGCCACCGATATCCTGGGAACCATTACCGACGAAAACGCGGACCAGACGGGCCTGGCCAAAGGCACGCCGGTGGTGGCCGGCTCCCCGGATCACCAGACCGCCTGCATCGGGTCCGGCGCGATCAACGATTTCGCGGGCCACATTTATATCGGCACCTCGTCCTGGGTACAATGCATCGTTCCCTTCAAAAAGACGGACGCCCTGCATTCGGTGGCTTCATTTCCAACCGCCGTTGCCGGTAAATACCAGGCCGTCAACGAACAGGACATCGCCGGCGAAGCCATAGACTTTTTCATTGAAAATTTTTTTCCCGGCCGGCCGCCCGACAAAACCGGCGACGACCCTTATCAGCGCATAAACAACCTGGCGACACGGGCGCCGGCCGGCAGCGGCAAGCTGATTTTTACGCCCTGGCTCAACGGCGAGCGCACGCCCGTGGATGATGAAACCATCCGGGGCTGCCTCTTCAACCTTTCCCAGACAACCACCGCCGGCCATATTATCAGGTCCGTCATGGAAGGGGTGGCCTTCAACAACCGCTGGAGTCTGAAGTACGTGGAACGATTTGTCGGCCGGAAACTGAATCCCCTGAACATCATCGGCGGCGGCGCCGGATCCGATTTGTGGTGCCAAATCTTCGCCGACGTGCTCAACCGGGACATTCAGAAAGTCAGAAATCCCATGATGGCCAATGCCAGGGGCGCGGCTTTT
>CAYSMV010000208.1:0-10869 GCA_964432245.1 uncultured Desulfobacterales bacterium | reverse complement strand
CCGAAGGGCGGGGGGAAGGTTTGTTGGCCGAAGTTTTTGTGGGCTGCCCCGCCGCCCCCCGATGGCGCGGCGCGAAGCGTCCGCGCCATCGCCGACGATCACGGTACTGAAAAACGCGCGCGTTTTTCAGTACCGTGGATCCTCTTGTTCGCCTTTGGCTGTCAAATAGTTGGATACGACAAGTTCCGTCGTGGCCTTCCGATACTGTGCCGATGAAGCAAGCTTGCTGAACCGGGGTACTGGGAACTGCCTCCACACACTCGAAGCATACAGCCCGTGGATGCATGGATGATCAGCGTTAGACATAAGAATGTGCGCGCCTCGCCTCGCGGCAAGAACCAAATCCTTTGCCAAGCGTTGCTGATCGCACCATGAAAAAATCTGTTCGTTGTACTTCAAAAAGTTATTTGTATTGTGCCGAACCGTGTACGGGGGATCTACGTAAAGGAAATCACCTTCGCCAACCTTCGAGATTGTCTTGGAGAAGTCCCCAGCAAAAAACTGTGCCCGACGAAGAAGCTTCGAGACTGAACAGAAGTCATCAGTCGGCAAGAGGACTGCGCTTTTCGTGCCCTTCGGGACATTGAACTCTCCCCGCAAATTGACCCGATAGAGCCCATTAAAGCATGTGCGATTGAGATAAATAAAGCGGGCTGCTCGGGTGACAGAAGTCCGACATGTAGCAGCGCGAATGCGGTAGTAATACTCCTTGCTATGGTGCCGCTGGTGTTCGCAAAGCCTGTTCCATACTTCAGCAGGGCGATCCCGCATCGTCAAGTACGTCTCGATCAACTCAGCGTTCAGATCACTGAGTATGGCTTTCGGCGGTTCAACACCAAAAAAGACAGCACCGCTACCGAGAAATGGCTCCACGTGCCGGGATGCGTGCAGGCGAAACCATTCTGGACGTTCGGCCACGAGCCACCGTTTGCCGCCTGCCCACTTTAGAAACGGATCACTCATCGTGCTAATCCTCTGCCATCGTAGTATCAAAATCGGAATTATCCCGACTCTCCTTTAGACGGCGCATGAATTCCTCGTATATGAAATCGATATACTCAAAGTCCTCGGCCTTGTAACGCCGTTCCTTCGCTGGATGTGCCGGAATCCGCCGCATTTCGTTCACGCGGTCCATCCACTTGACGTTCTTAGCAAACCCCTTCTCCCCTGGCTCTGGGATGTTGAATGCCTTCTTGAACAGAGGCCAGTTCTGCTTGCTCTCTACCACCTTCTTCATTTCGACTACTTCAAGATAGGTTTCTAAAGGCAAGCGATCCTCGACCTCGTAGTCGAGCGACCTCTCATACGCCTTTGCCTTGAGAGATTTGTCGGTTACGCCTTTGTCCCAGTATGCGTCCTTGTCTTCGCCATGAACTGCGCGAAACACAGCAAAGATGAACTGGCGCATCTCGGTCACTATGGCCTTCAACTTCCGATCCGCTTCCTCGATGTTCTCCTCAGATTGCTCGGCCTCCCATTGATCCATGCCCTCCGGTTGGAAGTCTGGATACTTCGCCTTGATTAGCTGACAGAGCCGGTAGTAGTACTCCGGTGGTCCGCCTGACCCAAATGGTACTCGGAATGTGTCTTCCATCTGTTGCGGGTTGGCCTGTTCAAGGAAGTCGGTTACTGGAGCCAAGTATTCCTCAATCTCGATCAACATGTCTTCCACGGCCATCTCGCGAGCATCGGCCGCCGTGTTGGCCTCCCAGTACTTGACGAGTGAGCCGAGCAGCAGCAGATATGCTTGGACGGCCACGTTTGTACAAAGATACCCCTCGCGGCCACTTTCCCACTCATCAAGGTTCGCGTTGCGCACGTTCGAGAAGAATTGGTTCAGCCCACAGCGGGCACGTTCAAGGGTATCAAAGTCAGTAGCACCAGACAGAGCCCCCAAATCGTAGTTGGTGTTGTTGAGTAACGCCCGGCCAATCAACCCCGACCGTCGAATTGCATCCTTCAGCGCAGGCATCGTAAGGCACGTTTTGTTTGTGGACTTGATACCTTGCTGTGTAATGCGGTTGTAGAATGGTTCGCCTACGTCTGCGTTCAGGCAGTTTATCAGCCGCGCAGCGATGGCACCTATCCGCTCGCTTGGAACAGTGGAGCCCCACTTCAGTTCGCCCTCAAGATCATCGAGAAGATGTTTCGGCACGCTCTTCTGCTCATGGTTTATCGTCACAAACAGGTTCGCTTCCTCGGCCTTAGACAGGTTCTCGAATCCAACGACAATAATGTTTTGGTTGAGGTACTTGTCGTCGATCGGCGAAAAGCCGTACAGACGATGCTGCCCGTCGATAATCCAGGCTGACCGATATCGGTCTGGCAGATAGAGTGTTCCGAATGTGACCTCCGATGAGTCGTCGTGGGAGATGCGATCAAAACGGAGTGCCCGAGTGAAATTCACGATGATGTTGTTTGGAAAGAACCCGCCCCCCATGATATAGCTCCCGATATCCTTCATCCGGGACTTACTGACCAACCTTTGATAGGTTGGTGCACCTTCGGGGTCGTTTAGCGAACGGTGGTTGACGAAGGAGATCTTGAGCAGGCAGCGGGGGGTGGTCACAAAACAGAAAAATTTCCGGCCACCTAGTTTGCCTCGGATGGCGGGCACTGTCGTGTTCTGCAGTTCCGGTATGGCCTGATCCTTCAGAAACTCAGCAAGAAACTGATAGCGCGCTGCCTTGCTAAGGTGTTCCGCAATCTGTGAGTAGTAGCGGAGTTCGCGTTCTGTGATGACGCGGATATTACCGCCAGCGGCCCGCTCTCTATCGGGCCGCGACCATATGATATTCTCTGTTACGAAAAGCCATATAATTTTCGGCTTAAAGTCACGGCCGTAGTGCTTGTTGACTGCCTTGGCGATCGGCCCCTTGAGGTTGCTGAATTCTTCCACATCCTTCTGAAGGCTCCTGCGTGACAACTTCTCGCTCGCCTTGCATTCGGCAACAACAACGGTTTCGTCATCACGACCAAACACGTCTATCTGTTTCCTAAGTGGCTCTGCGCCCTTCCGTTCAATGCGCACGGTAAATGAGCGACCGTCATTCAGTTCAGGGTAGCCGAGTTTGAATAAAAGCATCCAGAAGCGGTCCTCGAGACGCTCGTCAACAACCTTCTCGCGCCTGACCTTTGTCTTGCGTTTCAGTTTGCGGTCGACGACCCAGCCAGCGGCCTCATGATCCGCAATGGAGTCGGGATGAACTGACTTCTCATCGAATAGCTTCCGACGCCGGATCGCCTCCCGCTTCAAGTGTGCAGGATCAGTGATCAACGGTACGAGGTAGTCCTCGGTGTCGGCAGGCATAATGTTTCTCCTCTTCTAATCTATCAGGCAGGCGAACATCCCCGGTTTTTATCATTAGCCATAATTCTGATTAATTACAAGGAATTTGCGTTAAACGCTCACGCATCAATATTATCCAGATATTCCAACCTCCTGTTAGAATTTCTTCTCCTGATAAATTGATCGGCGCACGTTTAAGTGAATTATCGGATGGTAAGCGAGCGTGCCTGATAATGCGGAAAAGCCGCCCCATCCTCCATCATATCTCCCCGAATTCCGTGCGGCTGATGATCTCATCCTGCAGCGGCCGGCCCAGGTCGGTAAACAGGGCGGAGTAACCGGAGACCCGCACCACCAGGTCTCTGTATTCCTCGGGATGCTGCTGGGCCTCTTTCAGCGTTTTGTTGGAGACCACGTTGGGCTGGACCTCCATGCCGCCTTCGGCAAAATAACCCTTGACCAGGGCCACCATCTTGTTCAGCCGCTCCCGGCCGGCAAACAGCGCCGGAGAAAGCTTGATGTTAATAGCGCAGCCATTGGTAATTCTGGAGTGGCCCAGCCGGGAAACGGACCTCAGCACGCCGGTCGGGCCTTTCTTTTCCGAACCGTTGGACGGGGAAAGGCTGTTGGAGACCGGCTCCCCCGCCCTGCGGCCGTTGGGCCGGGCCCCCATATAGAGGCCCTCCAGCACGTGCATGCCCTAGGAAAAGAAGCTCGGCCGGAAGGGTCCGTTGCGGATCGACTGCTGGCCGGCCACCTGGTCGCAGAAAAAGGCGCAGACCTCGCGCGCGATGGCGTCGGCGACCGGATCGTCGGCGCCGTATTTGGGCGCCTGGTGAAGCAGCCTCTGCCGCGGCACCTCCTGATTTTCAAAATTGGCGTCCAGCATATCCAGCAGCGCCGGCATGGATATTTCGGCCCGGTCAAAGACAAAATGTTTCACCGCCGCCAGCGAATCCACGGCCGTGCCCAGGCCCCGGCCGCTGATGGAAGCAAAATTGTAGCGCGCCCCGCCGCGGGTCATGTCCCGGGCGTTGTCCACGCACCCTTCCAGGGTCGCGGAAATATAGGGATTGTGAAATTCTTTCTGATAAACATCATCCTTGAGGTTGACGGCCCGGGCCACGGTATCGACCATGAAGGCCACCTGCTGTTTATAGGCGTTCATCAACTCGTCAAAGGTTTTAAATTTCCGGGCGTCGCCGGTGGCCGGGCCGATGCGCCGGCCCATGATCCGCAAATAGCCGTTATTCAGGGCCATTTCCATGGCCGCGGCCAGGGAAATATCGTTGCCCGAGGTGCAGCCGAAGGTATTGCCGTCGCCGGTGGGTTCCACGCACCCGATGACCCCGTAATCCCGGGCGTCGGCGGTTGACATGCCGCATTTTTCCAGGGCGTTGACGACCATTTCGTCGTTGAACAGGGCCGCCCCGGAGGTGCGGCGAAACGTGGCCAGGGCCTTTTCCCAGAACCAGGCCGGAGAATTTTCCGACAGGCGGATGGTAAAACTGTTGCCCAGGGATTTGACGTTGGCAAAGGCGTCCAGGATGATGCCGGACAGGTCGTTGACCGCGTCCCCGCCCGCGGCATCCACGCCGCCCACGGTGGGCACGCAGCTGTCCGAGCCCAGCTCGTTGCCGGTATTTTTGCCGGCATAGGGCAGGAGCATGAGATTGGCGGCGCACTTGATCAGCAGCTCTTCCATGAGCCGGGTGGCCTGGTCGTCGGAAAGAACGCCGGCCGCCCTGTCTCTGGCGTACCAGGGATAAAGATACTGGTCAAAACGGCCGAGGCAGAGGATGCCGACCATGCCGTGGGCCACCAGCCCGCCGACCAGGGTAAGCCACAGGGCCTGCACCGCTTCGTGAAAATTTCCAGGCCGATTCATGGGCACATGCCGGCAGCGGCCGGCAATGGCGAGCAGCCGCTCTTTTTCGGCCGGGTCAGCGGCCGCGGCCGCCTTTTCCGTGGCCAGGGCGGCCAGGCGGCCGGCCAGGATTTCGATGGCCTGGCAACTGATGATGACTCCTTCCAGAAAGCCGATACCGTCAGCGTCATTGTCCTGCCGCGCTTTTTTCAGCCGCGCTTCGGCCCGGGCCTTGACGCCGTTAAACCCCTCGGCGAGGATGTTTTTCAGGCCCAGGATAAGATGGCCCTGCACGTCAAACACGTTCATGACCATGGCCGGGTTGTTGTGCAGCAGCTCCTGTATGCCTTTCCAGGCGTATCCCAGGCCGGCTCCCGGCACGCCGGCCGCGGCCTTCAGCCGGCCCAGGTCCAGCCCCTTCCGCCGCCGCCTGATGCTGAAAGGGTTCAAGGCCGGTTTAAAATCCAGGCCGTGCGCCTTCCAGGCCTCTTTTTTACGATCCCGGACGGTCCGGCCCCTCCAGTAAGGCAGGATATCCCGCTCCAGGATTTTCCGATCCCCGGGAGCGATGTGAAAAGGCTGGCGTTCCCGGTTCAGTAAAGGATCAAGCTCCATGTCCAGCACGACGTTGACGTCCCCCCTCTCCACCGGCAGGATCACCCCGACAAGCTTGCTGGAGCGGTTGCCCGCGATCTGTTCGCCGTCCAGAATGTAAAGCGTCATGCTGGAGAGGGTATGATGCAGGGCCCTGGCGGCCCGGACGGAGGGATGCTCCCCCTCGGTCTGCTTGTAGCTTTCCGTGTAGTATTTCGCCCGCTCAACGCAGATCTCATAGTCGGCATTGAGTATCAGGCTTTTATACCACTGGTTGAAAGGATGAATTTCAGGCATAACGATTTCCTGGCTTGGAATTAAAATGAAATTATACCAAATTCTTTCTCTTTTTGCCACCGGTAAACACGGTTTGTATCCGTTCTCATTGACAGCATTGATTTAAAAATGGTATAATCATCTTACTTTAATCGATATTTTCCCATGAAAATGGCTTTTGTCCGTATAAAACGGAGGGATGCCTTTTTGTCTCTTCCGGCATCTGTATCCAAAACGACCAGGGTGCTGACATGAAAAAAAGCACGAGCCATTTGTTACTGCTGGCGACTTTATTGATATACCTGCTGGTCGCTATGCCGGCGGCATGCGCCCCGAACAATACGCCCACCGATCAAAAGCCGGTCTCTTTCCAGCAGAACAATGTTTTCGGACGGACAGGTTCGCGCTTTCTTCCGGCCGCGCCCGGCCGCGACTATTTTCTCCCGCTGGCGCTGACGGCATCCGGTCTGTTGTTTATCTGCCTGCTGGCCGGGTTATGGAACGCGTCTTTAAGAAAACGGCTGCGTTCGCGGACCCGGGCTCTGATCGAAAGCGAGGAGAAGTATTGGACCATTATCAACGAAGCGCCCATCGGTATTTTTTATTACGATAAAAAAGGCGTCATTGTCGAGTGCAATGAAAAATTCGTCGGCATTATCGGATCTTCCAGGGAGGCCCTGATCGGCCTTGACATGATCAACCGTTTGTCCAACCAAAAAATTATTGAAGCCGTAAAAGACTCGCTGAGCAAGGGAAGCGCCTATTACGAGGGCTGGTACAGTTCGGTAACCGCCAAAAGAAAAAGCTTTGTTCGCGTTCTGTTCCAGCGTGTTCGCAATCAAAAAAACAAAGCGATTGCCGGAATCGCCTTAATCGAGGATATTACCGACCGGAAACGGACCGAGGAGGCCCTTGCCAAAAGCGAGCAGCGGTACAAAACCCTCTTCCAGGGAGCGGCCGACGCCATATTCATCATGAAGGAGGACCGGTTCATAGAGTGTAATGAAAAAACCCTGGATATCTTCGGCTGTGAAAAGCCGGGGGACATACTCGGAAAAAATCCCTGGAATTTTTCTCCCCCCCAGCAACCCGACGGCGCCTGCTCGAAGGAAAAAGCAAAGCAGTTTGTCGAAGCCGCTTTAAAAGGCGATGTTCAGCGGTTCTACTGGCAGCACAGCAAAAAAAGCGGCTCCCCGTTTGACGCCGAGGTGAATTTGAATCCGCTGGTAATGGACGGCGAAAAATATCTCCAGGCCATAGTCCGCGACATCACGGACCGCAGGCAGGCGGAGGAGGCGCTGCGCCAAAGCGAGGAAAATCTTCGCATTACCCTGAATTCCATAGGCGATGCCGTGATCGCGGCCGATTTAGAGGGTTATATCGTCCGCATGAACCCGGCGGCCGAAGAGATCACCGGCTGGAGTTTCCGGGAGGCCGTCGGCAAACCCGTGTCCGAAGTGTTCAATATAATCAACGGCCAGACCCGGGAACCGGCCGCTGATCCGGTAAAACAGGTACTAACAACCGGTGTTGTCGTGGGCCTGGCCAATCATACCCTGCTCATCGCTAAAGACAAAAACGAATATCAGATTTCCGATTCCGCCGCGCCGATTTTAAATGCCCAGGGCAAAACTACCGGCGTGGTGCTGGTGTTCCAGAACGTAACGGAAAAATACGCCATGGAGGAACGGCTGCGACAAAGCCAGAAGATGGAAGCCGTCGGCCTGCTGGCCGGCGGGATCGCCCATGATTTTAATAACATGCTCGGTGGAATCAGGGGCGCCGCCGAGCTGATCATGACAAATTCACCCCAAGACGAAAAAAACGGCACGTTTTTGTCAATGATCATAGAATCCGTTGATCGGGCCTCTGATCTGGCGGGAAAACTGCTTTCGTTTGCCCGGCGAAAACCATCCGAGAACAGACCGGTAGACGTGCACCGGGTAATCAACAAAGCGGTTTCCATCATGAGCAGCACCCTGGACCGCCGCATTCATATAGAGCTTGATCTTTCCGCGCCGAGATCCACGGTAAACGGGGATGAAGCCCAGTTGCAGAGTGTCTTTTTAAACCTCGGCATTAATGCCAGCCACGCCATGCCCAAAGGCGGCGCCTTATCTATCTGTTCCGAATGCCTGGAGCTGACAGACGAATACTGTCATGCCTGCCAGTTTGATTTAAACCCGGGCGGCTATATCGACCTGACGGTCTGTGATACGGGATGCGGTATTCCGTCAAGAGATCTTTCCCATATCTTCGAGCCTTTTTTTACCACCAAACAACAGGGAGAAGGAACCGGCCTCGGCCTGGCGGCCGTTTATGGCGCGGTGCGGCAGCATAAAGGGGTTGTCAAGGTTTACAGCCAGCAAGGGGAAGGCTCCTGTTTTCACGTGCTTTTGCCGCTGACCGAAAAAGCCGCGGATACCCTGCCGGAGCCCGCGGAAGCGGTCATACCGGGAAAAGGCCTGGTGCTCCTGGTTGATGACGAACAGATCATCAGAGTTGCCGGCCAGGGCATGCTGATGAAACTCGGCTATACGGTTTTGCTGGCCGAAAACGGACGCAAGGCGCTGGAAGTCTTCTCCCGGAACAAAGAAGAAATCGCTCTGGTCATTATCGATATGATCATGCCGGAGATGAACGGCCGGGAGTGCTTCTACGCCTTACGGAAAATGAGCCCGGAAATACCGGTGCTGCTTGCTTCCGGTTTCACGAAAGACGAGGATCTGCAGGAATTAAAAGCGGCCGGACTGAACGGATTCATAAAAAAACCTTACAGCATCTCTAAAATCAGCCGGATAATCGCGGATATTCTGGGCAGAAATATTTCGTAAAAATTTTTATAAAGCAAAACGGCAAAATCAGGCGAAAAACCCGATCAGATACCTGCCGGCCACGAAGAAAACGCAGCCGCACAAAATCAGTTTTATTATACCCGCGGGAACATGCTTCTGACACCTGGCGCCCAGATACATGCCGACAAATCCGCCGGCGCCGAACAGCAGACCCAGCCGCCAGTCCGGGGCGACGGACAGGCCCGCGTAATAATAAGCCAGAAACTGATATATCATGACGCCGGCGATGGACGTAACGAAAGTTCCCGTCAGGGCCGCGCCGGCCACCGCGTAAACGGGAAAATGAAAAAACATGACCAGAAACGGCGCGATAACGGAGCCGCCTCCAACGCCGTAAATGCCGCCGATAATCCCCACTAAAAAACAGACAAAAAGCACGCCCGGCGTGGAGCAGGAAAACCGTTGCCCGCCAAAAAAAAATTCGATCCGCTTCAGCGAAAAACGGGCGTTGGCCACCAGGAACCCGGCATCCTCGTAAACGCCAGCGGGCCGTCGCTCGACAGGGCCGGGCCGCCTGCCTTTTACGGCGTCCGCCAGCAGCCTTAAGCCGACATAAAGCAGCACCAGCCCCGCGAACAACTTGAATCTTTCAGGATCGGGCAGGTACTCCAGGCGCAGCCAGACGCCGATAAAAACCCCCGGCAGGGTACCGATAATAATCGCCCAGGCAAGCGGCCAGACCATTCGTTTTTCCCTTATATACCGCCAGACGCCGCCGGGGATGGCGACCACATTAAACAACTGGTTGGTGCCGCTCACGGACGGACTGGTATAATTCAGGACGCTCATCTGAAAGGGCAGCAGCAGAAACGCGCCGGAGACGCCGCCCATGGAGGAAAAAAAGGAGACGATAAAAGCAGCTGCGGGAGGAATAAAGGCCCACGTGCTGACGCCGGAAGCAGGAAACGTTATCTGGAAAAAATCCATTATCATTATCCATTCTGTATCAAAATGGCCGTTGACTTTCAACAAACCGATTGAGAATAAAAAAACAATTTTGTATACTGGTTTTTAAAAAGGGGGCGGAATATGACGACCGGAGAACTTTGCGGCTTGATCGGAGGCATAGCCGGAGGCCTGATCGGCTTGACCGGGGGCATTATCGGAACATATTTCAGTATTAAAAACACCGGCGGTCCGCTGGAGCGCTCCTTCATGATCAAGGCCGCCTTCGTTTGCTGGACGGCGGGCCTGATTTTTCTTGCCCTGCTCTTCCTTCTGCCGAATCCTTATCGCTGGTTCCTGTGGATCCCTTATGGAATTCTCCTCCCCCTGGGAGTTATCTACGGCAACCGGAAACAGCAGGATATTCGTACCCGGGAAGCACGGAACCGACAGGGAAACGAGTCAAGATTCGATCCGGAAATAAAAGAATAAAAGGAGGAACCCATGGCAACCCTTTCCGATACCGCGCTGCAGGTAAGAAAAACCCTTATGGATCACATACTGGCCCACGGCACCGGCCTCAGTGTCGGGGAAGTGGCCGAGCGGCATAACCTGTCCCGCGAGGTTTTGTCAGACATCCTGCGGGATTTGGAAGCCGCTCTGGTCATCGCCCTGCAGACCGAAGCCCATGCCCGTCAGAAAAAATTCCAGGACGAGGAGGTTGAGGGCGGGCTGCCGCTGGCCGGCGAAATTTTTTATGTCCGGCCGTTTGCCGCTTTTAAAAACCATTACCCCGTCACCGTGGACGGGGAGCAGAAATGGTACGGCGAGTGCGCCGTGGAGTGCTGCGGGATCTCCTCCATGTTCCCGGGCAGAGAGGTGGTGGTGGAATCGCGCTGCCGCCAGACCGGCGAGCCGGTCCGGCTGGTCGGCCGGGACGGGGCGCTGATCAACTTTTCTCCCTCGACCCTGGTGGTCCATTTCGGCTTTCCCCTGCGGAAACTGCCCGATAATGTCGTGGGCTGGTGCGATTTCAACAGTTTTTTCGCGTCCGAAGAGGCCGCCCGGCAATGGCAGCAGGATCATCCCGGCGTCAAAGGCAC
>CAYSMV010000207.1:0-4241 GCA_964432245.1 uncultured Desulfobacterales bacterium | reverse complement strand
AATCCAGTCCCAAAAGTAACTGTGGCTATCCAGACGTTTTTAGTGAAGTTACTTAGAAGGTGTTATGGTTTTAAGGTTGCAGGTGGGTGGAGCCAGTATGCTGCCGTATGCCATCAGCGGTTTATATACCGATTTTTACGAGCTGACCATGGCTCAGGGCTATTTTCTGTCCGGCAAAAAGGATGACACGGCCGTGTTTGACTATTTTTTCCGGGTCAATCCTTTTAACGGCGGGTACGTGATTTTCGCGGGCCTGGACAATCTGCTGGAGGCCTTAACCGGTTTTGTTTACGGCGATGAGGACCTTGATTATCTCCGGGAGCGGAATTTTTCCGAAACCTTTCTTTCCTTTTTAAGGGATTTCCGGTTTCAGGGATCCATCGACAGCGTCAGGGAAGGAGAAGTGGTTTTCCCGCTGGAACCCCTGGCGCGGGTGGAAGGCACCATCATCGAATGTCAGCTCATAGAAACCCTGCTGCTGAATTTTTTGAATTTCGAGTCCCTGATCGCCACCAAGGCCTCCCGCGTCAGGCGCGCGGCCGGCGCGAGGGCCGTCAGTGATTTCGGCCTGCGACGGGCGCAGGGCGCGGGCGGTCTGCAGGCCAGCCGGGCGGCCGTTATCGGCGGCCTCGACGCCACCTCCAACGTGCAGGCCGGACGGCGCTTTAACCTGCCGGTTTCGGGCACCCAGGCCCATTCCTGGATCCAGAGCTTTGACGACGAGCTGGCCGCCTTTCGCGCCTACGCCCGGATCTACCCGGACAACACTATTCTGCTGGTGGATACCTATGACACGCTGACCAGCGGTCTGCCCAACGCGATCCGGATCGGCCGTGAGCTGAAGGAAACCGGGCGAAACCTGAAGGCCATCCGGCTGGACAGCGGGGACCTGGCCTATCTCAGCAAGCAGGCCCGGCAGATGCTGGACGCGGCCGGGCTGACCGACACGAAGATACTGGCTTCCAACCAGCTGGACGAGTTGCTGATCCGCAGCCTGAACGAGCAGCAGGCGCCGGTGGACGGCTTCGGGGTCGGCACGGAGCTGGTTACCGGCCGGGAAACGGCGGCCCTGGACGGGGTGTATAAACTGGCCGTTCATAATGACAAGCCAACCCTGAAGTTATCCAATACCCTTGAAAAAACTTCGCTGCCGGGCAGAAAAACAACTCTGCGGTTTTTCAACGGCGACGGAAAAGTTTACGCCGACTGCGTCTGCCTGGTCGATGAAGCAGCGCCCGGAATGATGGTTCATCCCCATGAGCGGGACAAAAATTGTTCCCTGGCGGGATTGACAACGGAATCGCTGCTTGAGACGGTTATGGATAAAGGGCGGATCGTCAAACGGGAATCCGATGTGGCCGCCATCCGGCGATATTGCCGGCAACGGCTGGATATGATTCCGGAGGAACACAAGCGGTTTGAGATGCCGCACATTTACAAGGTCGGCCTGTCTTTGCGGCTGGAAAGCATGCGGGATGAGCTGGTCGGAGAGATCAGGAAGCGATTAAGCGATTAGGTGATTAAGTGGTTAAGTGATTAAGTGGTCAGGGGTTAAGGAGAATGAAGGGTTTTGAAAACCCGTTGATTAAAAGCGGATCGCAAGGGAAAGGATCTTTGCAATGAAAGCGCTGCTGGTGAATGACGTTCAGAATGATTTCTGTCCGGGCGGCGCCCTGGCGGTGCCCGAAGGGGACCGCATTGTCCCGGTCATCAACAACCTCATGGACCGGTTTGATCTGGTGCTGGCGTCCCGGGACTGGCATCCGGAAGACAGCCGCCATTTTGAGCGCTGGCCGGTGCATTGCGTGCGCAACACCAAAGGAGCCGACTATCATTTTGATCTTAATATTGCTGAAATCGACTTTGAGCTTTTCAAGGGCACGGGAAATATGGATGACGGTTATTCGGCCTTTGAGGCAACCAACTTGAACCTGTTGAAGCTGCTGCGGGAAAAAGGCGTCACCGAATTGTATGTGACCGGCATTGCCACGGAATACTGCGTCAAGGCCACGGTTCTGGAGGCGCTTGAAAACAATATCCGGACGTTCGTCGTTACCGACGCCGTCAGGGGAATTGCCGCTCAACCGGGGGACCCGGAAAAAGCGCTGGAAGAAATGGCTGCCGCCGGCGCCACCCTTATCTTATCGGAAGAGATCATTGCCCATAAATAAAGACCAGACAACCAGGCCGGACGGTCGCCGGTCCCGGTCCGAGCGTTCGCGGAACGCCATTGCCACCGCCATGCTGGAGTTGATTGTCGCCGGCACGCCCCATCCGTCCGCCCGGCAGGTGGCCCAGCGGGCCGGGGTGTCTCCGCGGCTGGTTTTTCATCATTTCAAGGATATGGAAGCGCTGTACGGTAAGTTGATGACGCTGCAGGCCGAGAGGCTCAAGCCCCTGCTGGAGATGGATATACCGTCTGAGGCGCCGTTTGAAGAGCGACTGGCCGCGTTCGTGGATCACCGGGTTACGATTCTGGAATTTATTTCTCCGGTCAGGAGAGTGATTATCGGCGCCGAAGTCGTTTCCCCGGCCATAGCCGCCGAACTGGACCGCCTCCGGGCGTTTAAACGGCAACAGACCGCGGCGGTGTTTGCTTCCGAAGTGTCCCGCCTGGACGCGAAAACAGGCGCGGAAGTGCTGGCCGCCCTGCAGGCGGTTACATCCTGGACTGTCTGGCACAGCCTGCGCTATCATCAGAAATTGTCCGTCGAGGTGGCGGAACAGGTCATGACCCGGACGATCCGGGGACTGACAGGGCGGTAAAACTAAAAACATTTAGCGAGGCACGGACATGGATAAAACGCGGCAGAATCGTAATGATCGCAAAAAGCTCAGAAAACTGGCCAAGATGATGAACACCAAGAACGAGATGTTCCTTCCCATCGTGGGCGGGGTGCTGGACATGATGGATGTGGTGGCGCGGCCGGAAGACGTGGACTTTCTGCTGATCCTGGGGCCTGAGCCGCACACTGTCGATGAGGCCGTGAAAAAGACCGGCCTGCCCCGGGAAGCCGCCCTGGAATACCTTGACGGCCTGGTCAAGAGAGGGTGGATCTGGCCGCATGCGTTTGAAAACGGCGAGACCGGTTTTGAGCTGCTGCCGGTCGTGGTCGGCTGGTTTGAGCTGCAGCTCTGTCACGGCCGGGAGACCGACCAGGAAAAGGCTTTCGCGCGGGTCGCCACCGATCTGTTCGACTCGCTGCGTAAATTCAACGTGTTTCCATTACGGCCGTTTTTTAATTTTTTCACCCGGACCGTCACCAAACCCTGTCAGTCCATCGGCGCCATCAACCCGCCGGATGATCCGGTTGCGGGGACGACGGTTCCCGTCTATCAATCCCTCAAGGTTTCGCCACAGGTGGCCGGCCCCACGCCCTACGTGTCCGACCTGATCGACCGGCATGGCCGGGATAACGCCATTGCCGTCATGCACTGTTTCTGCCGCCAGTGGCGGAAGTTCACCGGCGATCCCTGCCGGTTTGACATTGACCCGGAAACCTGCCTGACGGTAGGACCCATGGCCAACCACCTGATAGACCATGGCTTTGCCCGCCGCATCACCAGAGCCGATGCCCTGAAAATTTTAGAGGAGGTGGCCAAAGCCGGCGCCGTGCATACCCTGTTTCATGAAAAAGACGACACCCGGCTGCCCCATATCGCCATCTGCAACTGCTGCTGGGACTGCTGCGGATTATACGGCGCGTACAACCGGGGGCAGATTCCGTTGTATATGGAAAGTTATTACCGGGCGGAAGTCACCCGGCCGGAGGAATGCGTGGCCTGCGGCAAGTGCGTCAAGCATTGCCCGGTTGCCTGCATCCGGCACGAGGGCGAGCGGGTGGTCATTGACGCCGGGAAATGCATCGGCTGCGGGCAGTGCGCCCTGCAGTGCCCCACCGGAGCCATCACGCTGATTCCGGACCGGCGCGAAGTGCTGGTGCCCATGGTAAAGAAATCGGAAGCGCGAATAAAGACTTCCCCGCAAGACCGCTTAAATATTATTCCGGACAATAGTGATTAGCGTCCCAACCGGGCGCGGCCCGGAACCAGACCGATAAGTAACGGGGGTTATACAGTGATGAAATCGTAAAAAGTCGAAATCTATCTTATTCTGTCACCCCGGCCCCCGAGCCGGGGTTCAGAAAAAATGAATAATATCAATTTTATACTGGATTCCGGGTCAAGCCCGGAATGACGATGGTAAGACTTTCTATGATTCCGTCATACAGTGAAGTTAC
>CAYSMV010000206.1:0-2886 GCA_964432245.1 uncultured Desulfobacterales bacterium | reverse complement strand
GTTTTCCGGTTGACGATAAACGGCGGCAGACACTCCCGGTAGCCGTGTTCCTTTGTATGCACGTCCAGCATGAAGTTGATCAGCGCCCGCTCCAGCCGGGCCCCGGCCCCGGTTAAAAGGGGAAAACGCGCCCCGGCGATCTTGGCCGCCCGTTTAAAATCAATTATTCCAAGGGTTTCTCCAAGATCCCAATGGGCGGCCGGCTCAAAATCAAAGGCGGGCGGATCGCCTTCGGTTCTGACGACGGGGTTGTCCGCTTCGCTTTTTCCGATCGGGACCGAGTCGTGGGGAATGTTGGGAAGCCGCAGCAGCAGGTCGGTCAGCTGCTGTTCGTTGCCGGCAAGGGTCTCCTCAATCTCCTTGATGCGGGCGGAAACATCCCTCATCTCAGCGATCGGCGCGGCGGCGTCTTTTTTGTTTTTTTTTAAGGCGGCAATGGCGTCCGAGGCGATGTTCCGTTGATGCCGTAACGCTTCGCTTTTACCCAGAAGCTCCCGGCGCTGTTCGTCGTTTTGTAAAAAAACGTCCATTATGGCAGGATCTTCTCCCCTGTTTTTCATGGCGGTTTTTAGGGCTTCCGGATTCTGTCTGATGAATTTTATATCGAGCATCGTTTCCGTCAAATTCCTGTTAACCCGGATATTTCATGCTTTTTTATATCAGGGCGAAAATATTGGACAAACCTTGAAAAACCGGTGTTCGTAACTATTTTAATAACATGCCAATTTGTTGGAGTCAATTAAATTATTATCCGCTTGACTTTATTCTCTTTTTGTTATATTTAAAAAAATTTAATAACAGCCGAAAAAAAACAGAACAATTTGAGGTTCAGCATGGATGACGTGAAAGCGATCAAACGGGAAATCCGCAACGGTGTCGTCAAAAAGCTGGGGGCTTTTTCCAAAAGCGAGGTTTCTACCAAGAGCAGACAGATCGAGAAACGGCTGCTGGAATTCGCTAATTTTATAGAAGCGCATGTGGTGTTGTTGTATTCCAGCCGGCCCGGAGAGGTGGATACGCGGCGAATTATCCGGGACTGTTATAGATTGAACAAAATCGTGGTGCTTCCCTATTATGATACCGACAGTAAAAAAACGCAGTTGCTGAAAGTGGATAATCCCGAAGCCGACATGATGCTTGCGGCCGGTCACGACATGGTGCCTGATCCCGCGAGATGCCGGATGGTTCCGGTGGACAGCATAGAAATAGCCGTTATTCCGGGGTTGGTTTTCGATGAAAAGGGCGCCCGTATCGGCCTGGGCTCCGGCCTGTATGACAAGCTCATCCCCCGGCTGCCGATTACGACCCGCAAGGTTTCCCTGGCTTTTGAAGACCAGATTATTCAACAGGTGCCGAAGGGGACGATCGACCGGTATGTCGATATTATTATTACGGAAAAAAGAACGATTTATAAAATATAGGCCTGATGGCCCGGCAAAAAGCCCGCACCGTTTGCGCCGCCATCGCGTCGGCGAAAGATCTGTTTTCTTCCATATCGTGAGCGCCTGGAATACCCGGTATTTATAAACAATTCAAGCGGTTTTTTGCTCTTGACGGATGACCGCCAAATTGTTATTAAACCTGTTCTATGAAGCAAGAGGATATCAGGTTTACTCGGCGCCGGGAGTTGATGATCAGCAGCCAGCTGATCCCGCGGGGCATCACCGATGTCCGGGTGCTGGAAGCCATGCGCCGGGTGCCGAGGCATCTGTTTGTCAGCCGGGCGTTAAACGATCAGGCGTACGGCGATTTCCCGCTGCCGATCGGCGAACAGCAGACCATCTCTCAGCCCTATATCGTCGCGGAGATGACGCAGGCGCTGCAGGTTGATGAGGATGACCGCGTTCTTGAAATCGGCACCGGTTCGGGCTACCAGGCGGCGGTTATCGCCCAGATCGTTTCCCGGGTGTACACGATTGAGCGCAAGCATTCGCTTTTTCTGCAATCACGAGCGCTGTTTGATCAACTGGGATATTATAATATCGTTACCCGCTACTCGGACGGCAGCACCGGATGGCCGGAAGAAAGTCCGTTTGACGCGATTATCGTTACGGCCGGCGCGCCGGAGATCCCGTCCGCCCTTGTGAATCAACTGGCCCCGGGCGGACGCCTGGTCGCGCCGGTAGGGGGAGAGGTGTCGCAGCAATTGATCAAGCTGGTCAAGGACAATAACGGCCGGGTGCGAACCATCGATCTGGGGGGGTGCCGTTTTGTCAAGCTGATCGGGGAACAGGGCTGGCGTAATTAGGCCTTAACGGGTCGGCGTTTAATCGAGACTTGCTTTTCTGCTCCTGAGCTCGGCCATCTTCTTTGTCAGTTGCTGCTGAACAAACGGCGGCACCATCCCGGAGACATCACCGCCGAACAAGGCTGCCTCCTTGATAATGGAGGAACTGGTAAAAATCCAGCGCAGGCCGGTCATAAGAAAGATGGTTTGAATGTTGCGGTTTAAGCGCCGGTTCATCAGGGCCATTTGAAACTCATAGTCAAAATCCGACACCGCCCGCATGCCGCGCAGCACGGCCACCGCTTTTTTCTGCTCGGCATAGTCGATCAGCAATCCTTCAAAGGAGTCGGCTTCCGCTCCGGGCAGATCCGTCAGGCTTTTTTCGATCATCCCCAGCCGTTCTTTTACGGTAAAAAGAGACTTTTTCCCCGGGTTATGAAGCACGGCGATGATAATTTTGTCAAAGATATTCAGTCCTCTTCGGACAATATCCAGATGACCGTTGGTAATGGGATCAAAAGAGCCCGGATAAATTGCTGTTTTCATGCCTGCTCTCCTTTTGATGGCTTCGTAAAAAGTCCAATATCTGCGTTGCGCTGCCTCCTTCGGAATTTCACGTACTGCTAAGTACGCTGCATTCCTCAGGATTTGCGCGCCTT
>CAYSMV010000205.1:0-3681 GCA_964432245.1 uncultured Desulfobacterales bacterium | reverse complement strand
ATATTATCGAATTCTTTATCGATCTTCAGCAATTCATGGCAGGAAAACCCGTGTTCTATGCTCTTTTTCAGCCAGGCCATGGCCGTTGCGGGGTCTTTTTTCAACGAGAAAAGACAGGCCAGATTATAGGCGATACTGATGCTGCAGTCGGGGCGTTTTTGAATCAATCGCTGATACAGGGCAATGGCCTGATCGTATTGGCCAGTGGTTTTATAAATGTCGGCCAGTTTTTCGGCCGCTTCGATGTGGCCGGAATCAATGGATAAAGCCTGCTGAAAGCTGGTCATGGCCTTTTCCGTTCTTTGTCTGGCTGCCATTATCAGGCCGATACGGAAGTGAATATCGGCGGCATGTTTATGGGAGGGATTAATGTCAAGGACCTTTTTATAATGGTTCAGCGCTGTGGTATGCGAGCCGGCCGCGAACAGTTCATTGGCCATATTGTAGTGAGCTTCGGTAAAGTCCGGACGGTATTCAATCGCCGTCTCAAAGTGCGCCTGCGCCAGATCGGTTTTCTTCTGGGCGGCCAGCAGCACGCCCAGGTTGTTATGTGCCTGGGGAAAATCCGGGTGTATCATTAATGCCCGGTTAAGGTGGCTCCTTGCCTCTTCAAGAAGGCCGCGTTCCAGCAGCGCTCTGGCCAGATTATTATGAGCGGCGTAATTATTGTCAGTTACAGTCAGCGCGTGCCGGAAAACGGTTTCGCTGTTTTGCCAGTGTCCGAGTTGGCGCCGGGACATAAATCCCAGCGCAATGAGAACGATTAAGACACTTAAAATGATAAGGGGCTTTTTCACGCGCCATGGTTTAAAAACAGCTTCGGCGCTCCAGGCAATGACCATGAAGATACCTATGCCGGGAATATAGGCGTAGCGGTCGGCCATGGCGTGGCTCCCCACGGGGATGACCCCGTTGACCGGCAGCAGCACGATGATAAACCAGAACCAGCCGACAATCGCGTAAGGCGACTCCTTCCGGCGGCTGATAATGCTATAGGTGATAAGCAGCAACAGCGCGCCCGCGGCTGTTGTTTTCCAACAGGAGAGGCGCTGCGGCCAGGGATAAAAGATGGCCAGGCCCGACGGCCAGAATATATGGCCGAGGTAAGTCATGTAACTGATCAGGGCGTTGCCGATTCTTCCTGACAGTGGAATTCCTGACAGCGCTTCGGCTTCCTGCTGGGTTATGATCGTAATCAGGCCGATAATGACCGAGGCCGCCAGCAGGGGGAGTTTCTCTTTGATAAGGGCAATCAGGCTTTTGCCCTGGAAACGATTCAGCGGCCAGTAATCCAGCAACAGGAGGATCAGCGGCAATGTCACCATAACCGGTTTGGCCATCAGCCCCAGGGAAAAGCAAAGGCAAACCGATATATACTGTTTGGTTGACGATCGGCGAGCATAATGCGTGTAGGCCAGGATGGTCAGCATCCAGAAAAAGGCCGCCAGCAGATCTTTGCGGCAGGCGATATAGGCTGCCGGCTCCACGTTAAGCGGATGCATGGCGAAAAGGGCGGCGACAGTCAAACTTTTGTAGAAGGCGCCGGTCATGGATCGTAATAGCAGAAACAAGAGCACGGTATTAACCAGATGAACGAGCAGGCTGGTCAGGTGGTGCCCGGCTGGCCGCGGACCGTATAAATGGCAGTCGGCCATGTGAGACAGCCAGGTCAGGGGCATCCACATGCCGTAGTGCAGGGTAAATGACCGTTTTATGTTTTTCAGGGATAACCCCTCGGGGACATGATGGTCCTCTACGAAAAAAGGGTCGTCCATATTGATAAAGTCATGCTTGTTCACGGGGTAAAAGATCGCGAGGATTATGGCGGCCAGAAAAAAACAGGCCAGGCCAGTCTGACAAGATCGGTTCATGTGTTTATGTGTCCGCAACTATTTTTTACACCCGTTTCAGTTTCAGCCACAGCCTTTTGAACCCCCGCGGGCTGCTGAATGAACGCAGCGTCATGCGAAGCCTTGCGGGGTGCAGGTAAAAATAGACGTAGGCGATTTTTTTGAGTATAGCCAATCTACCGGGGCTGATTTCATGAGCACTCATTTTAGGCCGTTTTACATGATTAAAGTCATAGTCGTCAAGACTTGACGGCGGGGTCCACCCTGCCGCCACCAGGTCATCAAAGAGCTTGGAACCCGGTGTCGGGGTGGTTACGGAAAAAAGCGCTTCCGTAAGCTTGGCGTCAGCCGCGAACCTGATGGTGTCCCATACCTCCCGGGTCGTTTCCGTGGGCGCTCCGAGCATGAAAAACCCGAAAACCTGGATGCCCAGTTTTTCGGCATTGTCAAGCAGCGTCGTGATATCGGTTTTATTAATTTTCTTATTATAAATGCCGTTTCTGATTCTGTCGGTTATGGATTCGATGCCGACTTTTATTTTAACAAGGCCGGCGGCTTTCATCTGCTCTATGGTGGGATAATCAATGGTATCGACCCGGGTATTGCAGGCCCAGGCGATGGCTATTTTTTTTTTCACCAGCTTCGCGGAAAAACGTTCCAGCCAGCCGGGCACCGCTGAGATCAAATCATCCGCGAAAAAGAAGGCGTCAATGGAGTAGTTTTTTTGCAGGTATTGTATATCTTCGACAACACGTTCCGGTGATCTGATTCTGACTTTTCGGCCCAGAACTTCCCGGACCGTTGGCTGGCAGAAAGTGCAGTCATAAGGGCAGCCCCGGGAGACGGTCAGAGAAATTCCCCTGGCGTCGGGCCGGAAAGAGTCAAGCTGAAAAAAATTATTTATATATTGTTCCATATCAAACAGGTCAAAGGCGGGTGAAGGCAGGACGTCAATATCCTTTATCAGCGGGCGGGGCGGGTTCCTGAGGATGCGACCGTCGTGCTTATACCATATCCCCGCGACGGTGTTAAGATTTCTTTTGTTATAATAAGCCTCGACGTATTCTTTGAAAGTGAGTTCGCCCTCGCCGAGACAGACGGCGTCTATACAGTCATTTTTTATGACATCGACGGCCGCCATGGTGGCGTGGGGCCCACCGGCAATAACAACGGAGCCGTGATGTTTGGCGAGACGAGCCGCTTTCAGCGCGTTGGGCGCCAGCAGCACATCCATGAAGATGCCGGTAATATCCGGTTTAAATCGGGCCAGTCGTGTGTCAACGTATTTGAATGATGGTGTGAAGCTGGTGTCGATCACGGTAACGTCAATGTCGTTGAATTGTTCCCTGAGATAAGCGGCAATGGTGGCCAGGCCGGTGGGAAGCTCCCCGGACGGGTAGCGGAAGCGGGGAAAGACAAGAGCGATTTTCTTCATTTATCTGGCCCGGATATCCACAGGATGTTTTGAAATTTTCTCTATTCTGCTTTTTGTTTATACCCTATGTGGAAATCAAATACGATGTTTTAGATATAAAAAGGGCAGGACCGGTTTTCCGGCCCTGCCCTTTTTGAATTCAGATGGGAGGTGCCTACTGAATTTTTATTTTTTTCGGTTTTAAAATTTCGGTTTTGGGTACGGTTACCGTGAGCACGCCGTCGGTATAGGTCGCGTCGACCTTTTCCACCGCGGCGTCATCAGGCAGTCGCAGGCTTCTGCAAAAAGAGCCGTACCGGGTTTCCATGTAATGATAGTTTTCCTTTTCTTCTTTTTTCTCCTGTTTTTTCTCGCCTTTCACGGTCAGCACGCCGTCGGTAAGGGAGATGTCGATGT
>CAYSMV010000204.1:0-2495 GCA_964432245.1 uncultured Desulfobacterales bacterium | reverse complement strand
TAATTGTATTCGAAAAATTGACTGGCAATTTACCACCGCCGATGCACGGATAAAGCTGAAACGACTTTATCCGAATCTATAAATGTTACATGGTACTAGGTCGAAAAAATATAGTTTTTTCTTAGGAAAAAAGCAACTATTTTTTTTGTTAGGGGTGCGGGCCAAGGTAACATTTTGAAATATTAATATAAGTATAGTAAACAATAAGGCAGGAAACAAGCCGAATTCGGCGTTCAGTTGAATTCTTGAACCCTGGGCGCGGACTGAGTTGATTGAGTTGGGGAAAAAAACAAAAAAAATACAGGGGAACAGGTTGAGGCCAGTCAAAGCAGTCCTGAAACTTCCGGCATGGTTTAAACGCCGTTGTCCCGGACTGGATTGGATCCAGGTGGAAATTACCTCTCAATGCAACGGCGACTGTCTCTATTGTCCTCAGCACGCCTATCGCAGGCAGTGGCAGTCCCGCCGGCTTTCGCTGGAAACCTTCAGGTCCATGGGGCCGGCGTTTAAAAAAACCCGGCTCGTTCATCTCCAGGGATGGGGCGAACCATTTCTGCATCCCGATTTCTTTGAGATGCTGGAAATCGCGAAAAGCACCGGCGCCAGGGTGGGAACTACTACCAACGGCACGCTGATAAATTCCTCGCTCGCGGATCGCCTGGTCGCCGGTGGGCTGGACATTATAGCTTTTTCACTGGCCGGTATATCAACGGAAAACGATCGCATCAGAAAGGGAACCAGCCTGAATTCAGTCATCAGGGCCATCGAGGATCTGCAGCGGTCTAAAAACAAATATGGCTCCGGTTTGCCGGCCATCCATATAGCCTGTCTCTTGCTGGGGTCACAGACAAAAGAAATTGACCGGATGCCGGATTTTTTCGCTGGCCTGGGCGTGGATCAGGTGGTGGTCAGTTCCCTGAGCCTGGTTACCGGTCATGAATGGTTAAATGAAGCTGTCCTGTGTGAAACAAGGGAGCAATGGACGGATCTTGAGGCAAAGATTCTGCAGGCACAGGAAGACGGAGCCGGACAGGGCGTGGATATGCATTTTCATCTGGTCTGCCCGTGGGCCGACCCGGCACCGTGCGATGAAAACACCAATCGGGCCCTGGTAGTAAGCGCCGACGGCAATGTCTCGCCTTGCGTAATGACGAATATTCCGGTAAAGGGTGAGGCCGTCTGTTATTTTGATCAAGAGCCGCATCCTGTTTTGCCCATGATTTTCGGTAATATCGGGGAAGAATCCTTAGGTGAAATATGGCATAGTCCGAATTATCGGCGGTTTCGCCGGCGGCTGGCAACTGTCGATCTGCCGGAACTGTGCCGCAAATGCCATAAAAGCCGTGTCGTTAAAATTGAGCGGCCGGTCGCCGGGCCGGAGTACGGGCTGATTCCGGATTTTTAGATAGTTTCCATCCATAAATGGCCTTTTTCCGCAATCTCTGCGTCAAACTGCGGGCTTGCTTGTGCGGCGTACATTCAGTACGCCTCCGCGCAATCCCTTGTTTTCCTTGACCTTGCGAAAAAATTCACATTTCCGGATTGGAAACCTGAATTATATCATCCATATAAATGGATGGACACTATATAGTTTCCATCCATAAATGGCCTTTTTCCGCAATCTCTGCGTCAAACCGCGGGGATTTTTTGTGCGGATGGGCACTAATAATTGAATAACTGGCGGCGAAAAATTTGACATACCAACCGGTTCATGTCATACATCAAGGCATGGAGAGGGCGGTTTCTTATTTTTGATGAGTTTAATTAAAGACCGGGGATGAATTCCATCATGGAAGGTCAGGTTGAAGAGCGATGGCGACTTTTTATTTATACCTGCTTCGGCGGTTGCGCCACGGGGGTGTCCGCGTCCAGGGCCTGTATAAGACTCTGGGAAGAGAACCCCGGGGATATAAAAATTGCCTGTCTTCCGGCAGTGATTATACCTGGAAAATTCCAGGAAATGCTCAAATCAGCGGATAAGCGCCTGCTTGTTGACGCCTGCAGTCTGCGATGCGGAGCCAAGCTTTTTAAAAGAGAAGGGATGATGGTTGACGGCTACCTGGAGTTGACTTCCTTTCTTAAAATAAAAAAAGAAAAAATATTACCTTCAGCCGATCTGGAAGAGCGGGTCTACCAGGTCATTAAAGCCGAAGCGCAGAAAGCGTTGAACAATTTGAACAAATTGTCGGCGTTCCCGTCAGACCCCTCGACGGCTCTGTTGTAACCGTGCATTTATGCCTTGTCCCGTCATTCGTCCAGGTCACCGCTCGCCCCTGCTTTTTTGATACCGGCGGCGGCGAATTTCCACAACTCAGACGCCCCTTCATCCATGTGACAGTTGAAGTCCATGACCTGATCCTTTTTTACGCCGTGTTCCCGCCAGGACTTGCCCCGGGTATACAGGTTGTGCAGCAGCGGCTGAAGACGGTCCAGTGCCGCCGCGAACCTGGCTTCCGGGGTCTGTCTGGCCTCGAACTCCTCCCAGAGGGGGAAGA
>CAYSMV010000203.1:0-2263 GCA_964432245.1 uncultured Desulfobacterales bacterium | reverse complement strand
CCCCCGCGATGCATGTAAAAATTGACCCGGTACCTGGCCAGGCCTTTGATTTCATAGCCGAAATCAACATCGCCGGTTTCCTCAAACAACTTGGCCTTCTCTTCCGGCGTGATTTCATACAACATGCTGCGCAGGCCATCCTCATCCAGAACATCAAACTTGACCCTCTCGATATCACCCCTTATCCTTAGCGCCGGCTGCAAACCGCTGACAAGATGCAAGTCCGATGCGCCCTGTTCGTGCATCAACTTAAAAAACGCGTCAATCTTCGCCATTATCAACCTCCGGCCGTTTCATAAACTCTATCCAGCTACTTATCCAACCACAAACGATTCCGCTTCATACCCACGATTATCAAAGCCGCTGCGCCATCATAAACAAGCTGTTAACAACAAACGACTGTAAAAAAATAATCCCGAGAATCACCACCACCGGAGAAAAATCTATGCCCCCGAACATTACGGGCAGCCATGACCGGATCCGATATAAAACAGGCTCGGTAATATTATGAATAAACCTGACAATCGGATTATACGGATCCGGGCTGACCCAGGAGAGAATCGCCTGGGCAATAATTATATACATATAAAGCGTTAATACGATTTGCAGCACCTTGGCCACTGCTATCAAAAAATTTGCCAGTATAAACATAAGATTAAACCACAGCGGAACAAACCTTTATCTAATGATCCACTTCCTCTCAGTTTTGATATAGTCCTGTACCTCACATTGGTATAATTTAAATGCGGCATAAAAAATAGTCAAGAACTCAAAAGAACATATCGCGTCTGTTAACGCGGACAATCCTGTTTTGTGGCCCTGATAGCCACAAAAGCCCCTTTCCCGTAATCATCCCTGATAACTCCGGGCGGCTCGCCGGGGATCAGCGTCTGCATGACGGTTACGGGCCCGAAACCGGCATCAACAAGAAGTTTCAGCACGTCGCCGGCGGAAAAGAAAACGGCCTCCCGGTAAAACCGGCTTTTTTCACGCCCGGCTTCATAGCGCCGGCCCAGCTCGCTTTCCTTGTCCACAAAGCCCACGATCATACGCCCGCCCGGTCTTAATACCCTGAATCCCTCCTTCAGGGACCTGGAGGCGTCATCCACGAAACAGATGGTCGTTACCATCAGCGCCAGGTCGAACCTGTCATTACGGAAAGGCAGGTCTTCCGCCACTCCGCGACAAACAGCAATTCCCCGTTCTCTTGCCCTGACGGCCATTTTTTCCGAAGGTTCAACGCCAAATCTTATTCCCAGGGGCGCGGCGAATTTTCCCGAGCCGACTCCGACCTCCATGCTCTCGACGCCGGCCGGAGGCATAAGCAGACGAACGGTTCTAAGCTCCGCCTCATACAGGTCATGATGAACCTCAAACCATTGATCATAAGCATCGCTGTATTTTTCGAAAGGTTCCACCCTGGGCATGTCCGCCTCTCCTGTCGCTCCGGGCGCCGTCCATCGTCCCGTTTCAACTTTTCTTCTTCTTTTGCGCCTTCTTTCGTTTCCGGAACTTGCCGAGTTCCTCTTCCACCTCCCCGGCTCCTTCAGCATAAAAAGACTCTTCATCCGGCGCCAGTTCATGCAGAAGCCGCAGGAATTCTCCCGCGTGGACCCGTTCTTCATCCGCGATGTCCGTGAGCACCTCGATGGCAAGCTTGTTGTCAGTAGATTCCGCGAGCTGCATGTAAAGTTGAATCGCCTCGTATTCGGCGGCCACCATGAAGCGAATGGCACGCACGAGCTCCTGATGGGTCAGTTTACGATTGTTTTTCAATCCTGAAAAAGGTGATCCGAATTCCGGCATGGCTCTCCTCCTTAATCTGGTTTTAATTGGACCAACAGTTATGCCAAGGTCTAAACACAAATCCCCGGTTTTATAGGCGACCGTCTTCCGACACTACTGTCGGGTTTAGTAAGTTGAATTTGTTACAGGGCAAAACGCTTCGTCATAAGAATAGTCTTTATACGGACAAAAAATTTTACGGTAAAAAAAATAATAATCACAATCAACCGATTTTTGCAACAAAACTGTTACCGCTTGAATTCCGGGGGCCGTCTCTGAAAATTACTGACTGAAGCCAAGTCCGCGGCCTGGTTTCCGCATGACGAAGATGACTGGCCGGGTCTTCGGAATGCGCCTGGAAAAAAACGTAAAATGCCCCTTAGCATGCGGTAAACGGTAAAAGCGTTGACACGAAAACCCGCTTTTGCTATATAGTTTCCATCCATAAATGGCCTTTTTCCGCAATCTCTGCGTCAAA
>CAYSMV010000202.1:0-11343 GCA_964432245.1 uncultured Desulfobacterales bacterium | reverse complement strand
CTTTTTTATTTGTATAAAACGCTGTTCCCGGTGGATTTTATTTTTTTCTATCCGCGCTGGGATATCGACCCGGCCCATATCGGACAATGGCTGGGCAGCTTTATCGTTATCGCTATCATCATCGCGTCCATAACAGCCCGGAATTCAATCGGCAGAGGCGTTGCCGCGCTTTTTATGTTTTATTGCCTTTCCATTTTTCCGGCCTCCGGGATGTTCGATGTTTTTCCCATGATGTATTCTTATGTCGCCGATCATTTTGCGTATCTTTCGACGCCCGTAATTTTTCTTATGTTCATCTCCGGGGGTATTATTGCCGGAGATCGGCTCAGGGCGAGATGTCAATGGGCGCGGGGAAAAACCGCGCGGTGCCTGTTTATCGCGGGTGCGATATTTTGTCTTGTGTCGCTTGGAATAAAGACAAGGGCGCTTCAGGCGAATTACAAAGACAGCGTCACGCTCTGGAAAAGCGTCATCGCGAAAAATCCGGGATGCAGCACGGCGTACAACAACCTGGCCGCGCATATCGGGGTCATGGAACCCGAAGCGGCGATCGTGCTTCTGGAAAAGGCGATCGCGATCGACCCCCAATATGTCAACGCCCTGAATAATATCGGCACGCTGTATTTGAGAATCGGAAAGCCGGCGACCGCGATACCGTATTTTGAAAAGGCGCTTGGAATTGAGCCTCTTAGCCCGAAAATCCTCCACAATCTCGGCATCGCGCAACTGGATCTCAAGAAATACGATGAAGGCATCGACAGTTTAGCCCGGGCCATTAAACTCGATCCTTCCCAAAAGATCAGCATTATCAAAATCGTTAACGCGATAAACGAAAAAAGGGCCGGTCAGGTCGGCGAACGTTCCAGACCCGGAACGGCCAACGGCGATATCTGCAATCAGGCTGGAGCCATTGTCGGCGAACGGGGCGATTATAAGAGCGCCCTGACGCTTTTTTCAGAAGCCATTGTCCGCGACCCCGGCAACAGCGAGGCATATAACAATATGGGATACACCTGTTATTTGATGGATGATTATAAGAACGCGGTGATTTGTTTTCAGAGAGCGATTTCTATTAATCCTGACTATACAATCGCTCGCCGAAATCTTATGCGTGTGCACACTATTATGGCAGAAAAGCCCGGCGCGTCAGGAATTGATGGCGTTCAATAGCGCCCGGTGACATGGGACGGGCCAAATCCTTCAGCCCTCGTCTTTTGAAAAACAATCCGGATATTCCGATTCTATTTTTTTGAGCAGCTTCCAGCCGATGTCCAGCCCGATATCGATAAACTGCGGGCCATACCGTCTGCCGACGGATGTTCGGAAGGTGGCTTTGATGGCCGCAATATATGCCATGGCTTGAGGATACAGGTGGATAAACCGGGACAGGGACGGCGGCGCTGTTTCGATCATCTTCCAGACCGTGTGGGTGAAGTTGTCCGGACCCCAGCGGAACTTGTCGGCGTCGTACAGGCTGCCCGCAATGATTTCATCTTCGATTGATTCCGGCGGCTGGACGTCTTTGAAAGCCTCGTGACTCTGGATCGCGAAGGCGATATGGCCGATGCTTTCGTTATCCAGCAGATGGTCCCGTGTCAGTTTTTCCCGGGCCGCCTCGGCTCCTTTTGCCGCGTGATGGCTTTGCCGGCGTCTGATATCATGCAGCAGCCCCGAGCAATGGGCCAGCAGAACAAGATGATTCACGCGCCGGTCTGAAAAATTAGCCCGGGTTCCTTCCACGGCCGCTATCGTGCCCGCGTCCAGGGCGACTTTCTCGGCGTGCCCGAGGCCGTGTCCAAGGTTGCTGCGGGTTTCCTCCCGGACAAAAACGGACAGCTGGTGAATCATCGGGGTGGATTGGAACAGTTCCCGGGATCTGGCCACGGACAACGCGCAATCATGATAAAAATCGGGCGCGGGACAGGTCGCGGCTATTTCTCTGGCCGCCTGCTGGAGCACGGAATAAATATATCGCATCTTTTCAACCGCCGATGGCGGACATGACCTGCGTTAAAGCGTTCGTCTTATCAGTTTCGTCCCGGGAGTATCCCGGTTTTTTCATGGCCGCCTGGCGAAAGAGATCGACCAGAACAGCATCCGTGGCGCCATCTCGCAGAGGGGTTTTCAAGTCGACCGCGATATCGGAAAACAGACAGGGCTTCAGCCTGCCGTCCGCGGTAAGCCGCAGCCGGTTGCATGTCTTGCAGAAATGTCTGCTGATGGGGTTGATAAACCCGACCTCCCCCGGGGCGCCGGCGAATTTGAACCGCTCCGCCGTGTTGCCTCTGGTCGCGTCTTCAATCGGGATCAGTTCGCCGGTGGCCGCTACCCGCTGTTTAATTTCAGGCGCGAACATCTGGACATCATCTTTCAGCGGATTCTTGGCTGATGGCATATACTCGATAAATCTTATATGCAGCGGCAGATCCTGAGAAAGGGCGGCCAGACCGGGCAAGTCATCGTCGTTGACGCCTTTCATGACCACGGTGTTTAATTTGACCGGTGAAAAACCCATGTCCAGCGCGGACATGATGCCTTCCCAGACTGCTGGCAAAGCGTCTTTGCCGGTGATGGTCTGGAATTTGCGCCGGTTCAGGGTGTCTATGCTGATGTTTAATCGACGAATACCGGCCGTTTTTAATTCCGGCAGATGCTTTTTGAGAAAAACCCCGTTGGTTGTAATAGAGATATCCCTGATTTCAGACAATTCTGCGACTTTCCGGATAAAATCGCAGACATCCTTTCTGACCAGCGGCTCTCCGCCGGTAATCCTTATTTTATTGATGCCCAGGTTGACGCCGATTTTGATGACCCTCAGCGCTTCTTCATAGCTTAATATGTCGTCATGAGAAAGCAGGTTGAAAAAACCCGCCGGGCGGCAATATATGCAGCTTAAGTTGCACCTGTCCGTGATCGAAACCCTGAGATAATTCAGTCTCCGGTTGTGCGTGTCGGTCAGCTGCGCCTGTTGCATCCGATCTCCTTATCTGATTTTTTAAACCGGTTTTTATATTCTTCAATCTCCACCATGGGAGGACGTTCCGACATTTTAAGCGTGTACAGATCCGCGACATATTCGTTCTGAGCAAGGTTAAACTGAATCATTTCATTAAACAGGTCGCGGGTTAACTGGATTCTGCCCAGCTTTTCAAGGCGGTCAAAAAAAGTTTTAAGAATCACAAAGGCCATTTTACCCAGGGCCCTGGTATCCTGATTCGTGTGGACCCGTTTGTCAAGATCAACCTGGGCGATTACGTCCAGCCCCCATTTTTTATAAATATCAAGGATGATCCCGGTTTCAACGCCATAGCCGATGGGAAAGGGAATGTTTTCAAAAATCTCCCTGAATCCGGCGTATTCCCCGGAAAGTGGTTGAAGAATCTGCGCCAGTTCCGGGAAAAACAGGGAAAACAGAGGGCGGACAACCAGTTCGGTGACCCGGCCTCCGCCGCTGGGCAGAATTTTGTTTTTATCCAGGGCAATCGGCCTGTCATAAAAGGCCTTGGTGTATTTTATATTGTTCTCCTGGATCAGCGGTCCTAAAAGCGCGTAAACAAACCGGGGGTGAATATTTTTAATGTCCGCGTCGATGTAAACCAGGATATCCCCTCTGGTGACATAAAGCGCTTTCCATAGATTTTCACCTTTACCCTTGAACTTTTCCAGAGACGGCAGGATGTCATCCGCCCGGTAAGTTTCGGCGCCGTACTCGGCCGCAATTTCAAGCGTGTTGTCGGTCGATCCGGAATCAATGACGACAATTTCATCGACAAGTTGATGCCGCGTCATCAATTCGGATTTCATGATAACGATTTCCTTGGCGATGGTGCTTTCTTCGTTTAGGGTGGGAAAACAGAGGGAGACGGAAAGGTTTCGCTTTTTTTTTGTTTCCGTAAGTTGTTCCAGGTCCGAAAAAGCGGAGTGATGAAAGGTGTTGGTTTCTATCCACGGCTTATTCATCGCATATCCCACTGTCAATAGCGGTTATAACACCGACAACCTGAGCTATCCCCTTGAAAATAGGGGTTATTTTTACCTTTGAATGTTCCGGAAGAAAGGCGTCGGCGCCATGCGTCAGGCCGAGCGTGATGGCGGGTATATTATGGGATAAAAAAACCGACAATTCGGACTCACTGGGCAGGTTTACCGGTTCCAGTTTCAATTTTTTCATTACCGCGGTCGTGGCTTTTACCAGGGGGTGGCTGAATTTAAGTCTTGCAGGGGCCTGCTCGCTGATGCTTCTTATCCTGAGACCGGCCTGCTGTTCGTGGGCCATGCCGTTGACGATGTCTTTGATGTCGGTGTACACGGATCTAACCATTTCCACGGAATCGCTCTGTATTTCCAGACCGAGGCTGGCGTCAAATGGAATGGTCCCGTGCTTTACGCCGCCGTTGATTCTGCCGATGATAATCCTTGACCGCGGCCTCTGCGGCAGGCGCAGCTGCAGGATCTGATTAATGATTTCATTGAGTACCAGGATGGCGTTGGGCATGAACCGCGGTTTGACGCCCAGGCCCGGCGAAATGGAGCATTCTATTTCACAGCGTTTTAAGCCTTCTGAAAAATAGCTGAGCCGGCCCAACTCGCATCCTTCCAGAATAATGGCGCCCCTGATGGGCGTTCCCCAGTTCTGCAAAAGCGTTTTAATGCCTTCCAGGTTTCCGTCGCCGATCGAGCGGACGACCCCGGCCAGCACAATATCCGACTCAAACAAAAGGTTCAGGGCCGTGAAGATATCCGGCAGTGACGCCAGCACACCGACGCCGGTTGAATTGTCGGTAATGCCCGGCCCCAGGATGGAGTTTCTGGTGACCATATAATTATGGTCCACCTCCCTGTCCACCACGGTATCCAGGTGAGCGACCACAAAAATGGGCGGTTTGTCGGAAGATGTTCCCGGAATGATGCCGACGGGGTTGCCGATGGTATCGGTTGTGCACCGTTCGATGCCGGCGTTTGAAAATCGTTCCAGCAGCATGGCGGCCCGCTGTTCTTCTTCAAATGTGGGGGCCGGAATCTGGCCGGTCAGAATAATATTGGTTATAATCGTATCTTTTAAGGATTTGATTGTTTCGACAAAAAATGGTATCTGATTAAGGGACGGCGTCATAATTCGTCATTCGTCGTTTTGTAAAAAGTCAAACTTGTGTAATTGCATAATTGATGAACTCGTAAAAAATCGACGGGTCATTCCTTTTTATATTGCTTAAAATTGAATTTTTAGTCAAGGGCAATGAACTTGGCGGCGGGCTGTTTTCACACAGAGGCGGATAGCGCGGGATAAAACGGAAAATGACAAATGAGCTGGCGTCGTACGGAACAGAGACCAGACAACTGGTCGAGACATTTCTTGATAAGCGGACAACGCGGGGCCTTGTTGTCCTGCGGCATTCCGTCCGGCATTATGACACGGACAACCCCATAAATGAACCCTTTATGGGCCTGACGGAAGAAGGCAAGCAGCTCTCTTACCGGTGGGGCAGGTCGCTGTCGTTGAACAAGCGGCTCAATTTTTTCTCGAGTTTTATCGGCAGATGCATCGAGACGGCCTATCTGATGGACAAAGGCTATGTAGCCGGCGGCGGCGTTGCCAGTAATAACGTGCTTGAGCCGACGCTGTCACCTTTTTATATCAGGGACGCGCTGCGTCTGTTTGAGAAGTACCTCAAGGAACCGGGTTTTCTGCCCGCCTGGTTCAACCGGGCTGTCCCTCCGGACATTATTGATCCTCCCGAGCAAGTCGCTGAAACCATGCTGGGGTTCTGGGAAAAGCGGTTATTTGAAGCGACTGCCTCCGACCAGATGGATATCTGTGTCACCCATGACTGGAATCTTTATGTGTTGCGGTGGTATTTTCTGGGAATTCCTCCTGATAGCCCGGAAAAAGTGGACTATCTGGACGGCCTGGTCGTTTTCAGAGAGAGAAAAAATTGCTATGTCGCCGCCTCGGGGCTTGATCCCAGAGAGCTGCGGCTGAAGTGAAAAGGTCGCCGGTGAGACTGTTTTTAAAAGGAGGTTGACGATGAAGCGTTGCAGGTGTTTGTTCCTTGTTCCGGCCTTGTTGCTTACGGCTGCTCTGGTTGTTCCCGCCCCGGCGCTCGCCGCGGACAAGCCTTTTATTTTCGGGATGCTGCTGGTTGGCCCTTATAACGATCACGGCTGGAGCCAGTCCCATTATGAAGCCGGAAGATATGTGGAAGAAAAGATGGGCAACGTTAAAATGCTTTATATCGACAAGGTCAACCCGGCCGACCGTCCCGGGATAACGGTGCCCCAGCTGGTGGATGACCTGGTGGAAAAAGGGGCGAGGCTGGTAATGGCGACTTCCGATGATATGAAAGACGGGGTGAGCCAGGCGGCGATGGCGCATCCGGATATTCATTTTGTTCACGTCTCCGGAGATGATGCGCTGACCGGCCTGGCCTCGCCCAATTTGAGCAATCTCATGGGGAAGATGATATACGGCAAAATGATGGCCGGGTTTTCGGCCGCGATGACGACCCGGACAGGGAAAGTCGGCTATCTGGGGCCCCTGGACAACGAGGAAACCAGGAGACTGGCTGTAGCCTGCTATCTGGGCGCGAAATACGCCTGGGAAACCGTTTTGAAAAAACCGCTGCATCAATTTCATTTCCGTGTTTCATGGATCGGATTCTGGTTTCATATTCCCGGGGTTACGTCCGATCCCACGGCGGTAGCCGCGAATTTTTATGATACCGGATATGACGTGATTGTTTCGGGGCTCGATACGACCGAGGCGGTAAGTGTCGCCCGACAGAAAAAGGAACAGGGGAAAGAGGTCTGGGCCATGCCGTATGAATATGTCAACGCCTGCCAGACCGGCCCTGATGTCTGTCTGGGGGTACCTTATTTCAACTGGGGGCCGGACTACCTGAGGCTGGTGACCCAATCGATGGCCGGTCAATGGGAAAGCCGTTTTATCTGGTCGCCGCCGGACTGGGGCAATCTGAATGATCCCGACAGCGGCGCCGTCGGTTTTAAACCAGGTCCGGCCATGTCGTCCGAGGTGAAAGCGGCGCTTGATAAATTCATCGCCGGACTTGGAAGCGGGGAAATCAAGCTGTTCAAGGGCCCGCTGTTTTACCAGGATGGTTCCGTGTTTCTCCGGGACGGAGAGACGGCCTCCGATCGAAAGATATGGTATGTGAAAAAGCTGCTGGCCGGCATGTCGGGCACCGGCGGTGAATAAACAGACAAACCAGGGGGGTTAATTACTTTTTTTTCGGACAGGGGAAAGCCGGACATTTCATGAAAGTCGAGTTGAAAAACATCAGTAAACATTTCGGGCATGTCCGGGCCAACGACCGGATTTCCCTGACCATCGAACCCAATACCATCCATGGGCTGGTGGGTGAAAACGGCGCCGGGAAGACGACGCTGGTGAAAATCCTTTCCGGATATGTGAAAAAGAATGGCGGCGATGTCCTTATTGATGGAAAAGCGGTGACGTTTTCATCTCCGCGTGACGCGGCCGCGTATGGCATCGGCATGCTGCATCAGGATCCCATGGATGTGCCCGCTTTTTCGGCCCTGGAAAATTTCATGCTGGGTCAGGTTCGCGGACTGAGACGGAACAAGGCGCGCTTTGTTCAAACATTTCTGAAAATGACGGAAGACCTGGGGTTTTCCATGCGTCCCGATGAATCGACCGCCGCTATGACACCCGGGGCAAGGCAGCAGCTGGACATTATTCGGTTGCTGGCGGCGGGAACGCGCCTGCTGATATTAGACGAACCGACGACCGGATTGTCGGAAGATCAAAATGCCGTTCTTTTTGATTTTCTTCGCCGGTTTGTTGCCGACGGGGAAAACAGCGTCGTGCTGGTATCCCACAAGATTTCGGATATAGAGAAACTGTGCGGCCGGATGACGGTTTTGCGTCAGGGCCGCGTCAGCGGGTTTTTGACGCCGCCCTTTAACGCGGATCAGCTTTTGCGGTTGATGTTCGGCCCGCGTCCTGTAAATGGCAAACGAAGATCGGGGAAAAAGGGAGATGTGTTTTTTACGGTCTCCGGAGCCGTGGCGACCGGGGGGCGAGCCGGCCTTGCCGGCGTTGATTTTGTGGTCAGCCGGGGGGAAATGGTGGGCCTGGCCGGTCTGGAAGGAAGCGGGCAGGAGCTTTTTCTCAAGACGGCCACTGGCCTGATTTCGCTTTCAGGCGGGAGGCTCATGCTCGATGGGGAAGATATCACCGGCAGCGGTTATCATATCCTGAAAAAAAAGGGGGTCGGTTATATCCCGGCTGATCGTCTGAATGAAGGCCTGGCGCCGGATTTGACCATCGCGGATCATTTTGTCGTCGCCTCGGGCGCGTCCATGTTCGCGGCGCGGCCGGCCGGTGCCCTGGCCCGGGCCGATGAGGCGATCTTCCGCTTTCAAATAAAAGGGGACCGGGATACGCCGGTCCGGGCTTTGTCGGGAGGCAATCAGCAGCGGCTGCTGCTGGCGCTGCTTCCGGAAACGGCGAATCTTCTTTTTCTTGACAAGCCCACCAGAGGGCTGGACCCGGAGTCCGCCTCCATGGTCTGGTCAAGGCTTCAGACGTTCTGTGATAAGGGTGGCGCTGTTGTCTTTTCATCGTCTGATCTGGATGAACTGCTTTCCATGGCCGATCGCATCGCCGTTTTTTTTAACGGTCGGCTGGTGGCCGATCTGCCGGGTGGGGAAAGCTCCTTGCCTGCGCTGGAAAGGGCGATCACCGGAAAGCAATATGGCAGCATGGACGCGTGAAAACGGTCTGGCGGACAAATTATGAAACCACGAGCGGCGGGGGAAAAAGTCGGAAAAGCGGGGCTGGTCGGCGGTGTCGCTTTTCTGGTCGGAGCGGCTCTTTTTTTTACAGCCGGCGTATCCCCTTTTGAAGGGTATACTTATATATTGAAGGGCGCGCTGGGATCAACCGCCAAGATATTTTCTGTTTTCCAGACCTGGGTGCCGCTGGCACTCTGCGCCTGCGGACTGATTTATACGTTCCGGTCGGGCCTTTTAAATATCGGGGTGGAAGGGCAGATGATCTGGGGCGCCGTATGCTGTACGGCGTTTCTCCGGTGGGGAGCGGACTGGCCTTGCCCGGTGTTGACGATAGTGCTGGCAATTTTCGTCGCGGTTGCCGGTGGCTCGCTGTGGGCGCTGCTGGCCGGCATATTGAAAACAAAAGGCGGTGTCAACGAGATCTTCGGCGGCCTGGGCCTTAATTTCGTAGCCCAGGGCGCTGTTCTGTGGTTGATTTTCGGCCCCTGGAAGCGGGCCGGCATAGCTTCCATGAGCGGGACCGAACCGTTTTTCCCCGAGTTGTGGCTGCCGACGGTTATGTCTACCCGCCTGTCGCCGGTGGGCATTGCCCTGACGCTTCTGCTTTTTGCGCTGACGGCGCTGCTCATGTCACGGACCAACCTGGGCCTTTATCTAAAATGCGTCAACAGCAACGACCGGGCCGCGTTCCTGCTTGGTTTGAAACCGGCCGGGTATATTCTCCTGTCCCTTGCTTTTTCCGGCGGTTGCGCGGGGCTGGCGGGCGCCGTCCAGGTAACGGGCGTATATCATTGTCTCATTCCTTCCATATCGGGCAATTATGGTTATCTGGCGCTGCTGGTGGTCATGCTGGCGAATAACCATATCGGCGCGGCGGCCATCATCGCTTTTTTCTTTGCCGGATTAAACGTCGGCGGTATTCAGTTGCCCCTGATGATGCAGCTCGATTCCTCTTTATGCGGGGTATTGCAGGGCGCGCTGGTGCTCACGGCACTGGCGGTTTTCAGCCGGGGCCGGATCAAGGAAAGGCGGGAAACCTGAATGGACGGCCTGACGGTAACTATACTTCTTTCCGCCGTAATTTTTTCGGCAGCCCCGGTTGTTCTGGCCGTTATCGGGGAGACCCTGTCTGAAAGATCGGGCGTTATTAATCTTTCCCTGGATGGCGCCATTCTGCTCAGCGCCATGGGCGCTTTCGCGACCGCCGTGCAGACGGGATCGCTGCTGGCCGGTTTTGTCGTCGGAGCGATGATCGGAGCGATGATAGCCGGCCTGGTGGCGATATTCGCACTTTACCTGCGGGCGTCTCAGATAGCCGCGGGTTTTGTCCTGGCCCTGATGACCCGCGACATCGCCTATTTTCTGGGAGCACCTTATTCCGGAATCAACGGTCCGCGGCTGCCTCATCTGGCGATTCCCTGCCTGTCCGACTTGCCGCTGGCGGGCGTGGTGCTGTTTGATCATAATCTGCTGGTTTATTCGAATTTTGTTCTGATCCTGATTGCCTGGTGGCTCGTCAACAGAACGCCCTTCGGCCTGAACCTGGGGGCCGTGGGAGAGCGTCCGGAAGCCGCTTTTGCCAAAGGCATTAATCCAAAAGCGGTTCGGCTGGGTTGCGCGGTCGGGGGCGGCCTGCTGGTCGGTCTGTCGGGCGGCGCTTATTCCCTGTGCGTCAAAGCCGGCTGGGGCCATCCGCAGGGCGCTGAAGGGGTGGGATGGATTGTCCTGGCGCTGGTCATTTTTGGTCGCTGGGGAGTCGTCCGGGCGGCGATGGGCGCCTATTTCTTTGCTTTTCTGCAAGTGGCCGGCGTTTATCTCCAGCAACTGGCGCCTTCGATCCCGGGTCAGGTCTTTCAGGTAGCTCCTTTCCCGCTGATGATTCTAACGCTGCTGTTTTTAAATTTATACGCCGGAAAAAGGGCCGGGACAACCTCCGTCGCCGGCATGCGTCGGCTGAACGCCGAGGGAATGCCGGCGGCCCTTGGAGAAGCATGGTCCTGAGACCGGTGAAAAAAGTTTTGCCCGGACGCTGCGGCCTGTTTTCCTGCCGGCGTTGTCAATTGTCCCGCTATTTGGTATAAACCACAAACTGTTGTTGATATTATCGTTGACAAACTTGTAAAAAGCTAAAATCATCGTTCGCATCGCCGGAGAATCCGGGTCAGAGAATGATCGCGGCGTGGAGGCGCTTAATGTTATCGATCCGTGAGCGGGAAGAGAGAACTGTTATGAAAAAACAAGAGGGCAGTTTGCTGTCGCAACGGTTGTGCGTTAATTATCCCTGGCCGGTCTGGGCTATTGGCTGGCTTGCTGTTTTAAAGGCTTTTGTCTGGCTGGGCTCTGAACCGGCCAGTCTGCCTGACAGGCAATTGGTCCTGATGGGGTACAAGTATCTTTTTTTTATGCTGCCGTTGTTTTTTTGCGGCCTCGGTGCCTGGAACATGAAGAAGTGGGCGGCCTGGGGACTGGTCGGGTTGTGTCTGGCGGACCTTATTTTTTTTATGGTCAGCCCGGCCGCCAGAGCGTCTTTGGTGCTGAACACGACTTCTTCAGTAGCGCATGCTTTTT